>CAOJLW010000035.1 GCA_948438565.1 uncultured Lachnospiraceae bacterium
CCGCTAAATTTTTTGCTACCGCGTTTCGTAACGCAAGGCTGACAGAAGCGGTCAATCAGCTTTTAAACGAACGGGACGGATTGATGCTTGGCATCTGCAACGGATTTCAGGCTTTGATTAAACTGGGATTGGCGCCTTACGGAGAAATCAGGGAACAAAGGCAGGATTCTCCGACCCTGACTTATAATACGATTGGACGTCATATCAGTAAAATGGTCTATACAAAAGTGGTTACGAACCAGTCGCCGTGGCTTTCCGGGGCAAAAGTCGGAGAAGTGTATTGTAATCCGGCGTCTCATGGGGAAGGGCGTTTTGTGGCTCCGAAAGAATGGCTGGATCGGTTGTTTGCCAATGGGCAGGTGGCAACGCAATATGTCAATGAATGCGGGCAGCCGACCATGGATGAGGAATGGAATGTCAACGGTTCTTATGCCGCAATTGAGGGGATTACGAGTCCGGATGGGCGTGTGCTTGGAAAAATGGCTCATGTGGAACGTCGTGGAGAATCCGTTGCGATCAATATTTATGGCGAACAGGATATGAAACTGTTTGAATCGGGGGTACGGTATTTCCAATAATAAGATTGGTTGAGATTATAAGAAAAACCGTCTGTCGACAGACCAGGGCATAGGCCGGTGGCTGTTGGCAGACGGTATGATTAGGAGGTTGCTAGGATACGACGATGCCGTGTGAAATGACGGTTTTTAAGTCTAAGGTTTTTTGATCCAAAAGCAGCAGATCGGCATATTTGCCAATAGTTATGCTGCCGTATGCGCCGTCCTCGCCAATGGCGCGTGCTGGATTGATGGTAGCGCATTTGATCGCGCTTTCCAGTGGTATTTCCATTTTTTGTATTGCTGTTTTCATGCAGTCCATCAGGTTGGTGGCCGATCCGGCGATGGTGCCGTCTTCTAAAGTGGCCCGGCAGTCTTTGACTTTGACAGCCAGTCCACCGAGCGAGTAGTCGCCGTTTGGCATTCCGGTCGCCATCATGCTGTCGCTGATTAAGATCATCCGATCATCGGTAAACATGGCAAAGGCAGTCCGGACGGCGGATGGATCGATGTGGATACCGTCGCAGATGATTTCCGGCGTCACTTTTTTGTTGTCAAATCCGGCGCCAATGAGAGCGGGTTTCCGGTGAGTAAACGGCGGCATAGCGTTAAATAGGTGTGTGATATGGCTGGCTCCGGCCAGGAAAGCCTCTTTGGCGGTTTCATAGTCGCAGTCGGTATGTCCGATTGAAATGCGTACTTTAGAAGAGAATTGCCGGATAAAATCCATAGCATGGTCCGTTTCAGGCGCAAGCGTCGTCAGCTTTACCAGGCCGTCCGCAGCCTGTAGCAGGGCGTCGAAAATTTCTGCGTCGGGTACGGCGATATATTTGGGATTTTGCGCCCCTTTTTTGCTCATAGCAATAAACGGACCTTCCAAATTGATGCCGCAAAGTCTTGATGTTTTTCCCGGCTGCCAGGAGTCGCGGTAGGATACGGCATTTTTGCAAATAGCGATCAGATCGTCTTTGGACAGGGTCATTGAGGCCGGACAGATCGAAGTTACGCCGCATTTTAATTCATATTCCGCTATAGCCTGTAAGGCTTCCGGCGTAGCGTCGCAGAAATCATGACCGACGCAGCCATGGAAATGAATGTCCATCAGTCCAGGGATGAGATAGCAGCCGCTTCCGTCTAAAACGGTAGCGTCAGAAGAGGCGTCTGCAATACGATCCCCTTCTATATAAATGTCTTTTGCTACAAAGCGGCTTTCATCTGTAAATACCAGTGCATTTTTAATAATCATAACCAATACCTCCATATTTTTTGATAATAAATTTATTATACGTTTTTTTTATGAAAATCACAATCGAAACTTTGGAAAAGATAAATAATTTGTTTAGATTTTAAAAAACTCTTGCATACACCTGTACAGATAGCTATACTTAACATATTATAAGATTAAGAGGAGGTTGTTTATGGAACAAAAGGGAAGGTTAACGCTGCCAACCGATACGGATATGGTGGAGGAAACAATCCGGCTCAAAGAGTTATTGGGCGCGGACGCATTGCGGGACTGCGACGGAACCACAATGCCGGATGCGTTGCTTTCACAGGACGCAAAGAAATACGCCACATATTATACAACTAGGAAAGATAATGAGTGGGCAGAAGCAAATCCAGAGGAAATTCAGCAGGAATATCTGATTAGCGATCGTGTAGTGGCGCGTGGGGACACTGTACGGATTAAGCTGATGCAGGGATTTCATACAGAACAATTAAAAGTAAATACGCTAGACGATCCAAAGCGTTGGTGGGAAGTGATAGATCGTACGACCGGAGAAGTGGTGCCGCCCGAACAGTGGGAATTTGACGAGGAGTCCGGAGAAGTAGAAGCCGCTGCAATTCCTTATCATCAATATACTGTGAGTTTTTTGGCGTTTTTAATCTGGGATCCGGTGCATATGTTCAATTTTATTACCAATGATTGGAAGGATGCGCCGCATCAGATGACCTTTGACGTGCGCCAGCCTAAGACGCAGCAGTATGTTAAAGATAAATTAAAAAAATGGTGTGAGGACAATCCGGAGATTAACGTAGTCCGGTTTACTACGTTTTTCCATCAGTTTACGTTGACTTTTGATGAGCGGAAGCGTGAAAAATACGTAGACTGGTTCGGCTATAGCGCAAGCGTCAGTCCTTATATTTTAGAGCAGTTTGAAAAGTGGGCAGGTTATAAATTCCGGCCGGAGTATATTGTAGACGAGGGATATCATAATTCTTCCTTCCGGGTGCCAAGCAAAGAATTTAGGGATTATGTCAAATTTCAGCAGATAGAGGTCAGCAAGCTGGCCAAGGAGCTAGTGGATATTGTACATTCCTATGGCAAGGAAGCCATGATGTTTTTGGGAGATCATTGGATTGGCACAGAGCCGTTTGGTGAATATTTTGCCAATATTGGCATTGATGCAGTCGTAGGTTCCGTGGGTGACGGCGTTACGTTGCGCATGATTTCCGATATCAAGGGGGTAAAATATACGGAGGGACGGCTTTTGCCCTATTTCTTCCCGGATGTTTTTTGCGAGGGAGGCGACCCGATTAAAGAAGCGCAGGAGAACTGGTTAAAGGCAAGGAGAGCCATTTTGCGTTCTCCGTTAGATCGTATCGGCTACGGCGGATATTTAAAGCTTGCGTCCGAATGGGACGGGTTTATTGACGAAATTCATCATGTGGTGGATGAGTTCCGATTGATTCATGACAATATGAAAGGATGCCGGGCGTATGTCGCTCCGTTTAAAGTCGCTGTATTGAGTTGCTGGGGCGCGTTGCGCGGCTGGATGTCCAATCAGGTGCACCATTCTATCTGGCATCGGGAAATTTATTCGTATGTGGGCGTATTGGAATGTTTGAGCGGTATGCCGTTTGATGTGGAATTCCTGACGTTTGAGGATATCAAACAGGGAATTCCGGAAGATGTCAAAGTAATTATCAATTCTGGGGACGCAGGCACTTCCTTTAGTGGAGATAAAAATTGGATTGATGAGGAAGTGGTCACTGCAATCCGTGCTTTCGTGGATCAAGGAGGCGGTTTTATCGGGGTTGGCGAGCCGACGGCATATCAATTCCAGGGAAGGTATTTTCAGCTTAGCGATGTGCTTGGGGTAGATCGGGAAATGGATTTTTCGCTCAGCACAGATAAATATAACGAGTTAAGTCCGGAACATTTTATTTTGGAAGACATTACCGGGGCCGTTGATTTTGGCGAAGGCAAGAGCCGGATTTATGCCCAGGGCAATAATTATCAAATCCTTTGTATGGACGGCAGATACAGTCAGCTTGTGGTGAATACGTACGGTAACGGACATAGCGTCTATTTTGCGGGATTGCCCTATTCCCCGCAGAACTGCCGTATCTTGCTACGCGCTATTTATTATGCGGCGGGTATGGAAGGTGAGATGAAGAAATTCTATGTGACGAATGTCGATACGGAAGCGGCAGTCTTTGAGGGCAATGGGAAAATTGCA
Organism: uncultured Lachnospiraceae bacterium; assembly: GCA_948438565.1. Lineage (GTDB taxonomy): Bacteria > Bacillota > Clostridia > Lachnospirales > Lachnospiraceae > Roseburia_B. Next base: position 4,019 of record CAOJLW010000035.1, read on the forward strand.
GTAATCAATAATGCAAGAGAAGCCAAGGAGACGGATTTGTATATTGACGGCACATTGTATTGCCATTTGGATTTGGAGCCAATGGAAATGCGTTGGGTGGATTATCAAGCATAGTGGAAGGGCAAAACCCCGGAGATGGATTCTCTGGGGTTTTGTATACTAAGAATCATAGAAAAAAATTTAGGGGAAGGATGGGGGTTCATAAATTTCTATCTTTTATTGGCTACTGTAGTGATTGTGGCTTGCGTAATCTGTAATTGGATATCCAGCAGATTTGGAATTCCGATGCTGCCGGCTTGCGGGGAGCGGCTTCTATTGTATTTGCCATTATGGCTTCGACGAGTCCGGCAGCGCTGGATCATGATATTTTCCATATTGTGTTTTTTATTGTTTTGTTTTTAATGGCGGGACGTTGCTTCAGGAAGCGGATGTGCTCGTAATTAAAGAGAATTGCTAAAATCCCGGATTGACAGACGGGGGTTCCTATGTTAGCCTATATATGTATTTTAGCATTTTACCAAGGTAACGTGATAATCTATTATCACAAAAAATGAGGAGGAACAATATGAAAAAATTAGTTGCATCAGTTCTATTGATTGGCTTGGCAGTTTCCATGGCGGCTTGTGGAAAGACAAAAGAAGGCGGCAGTGACGACGGCGCCTTTACCGTAGGATTTGATCAGGATTTTCCGCCGTTTGGCTATGTAGGGGACGACGGGGAATTTACCGGTTTTGATATTGAAATGGCAACGGAGTGCGGCAAACGTATGGGCAAGGAAGTAAAGCTTCAGCCGATTGACTGGGACGCAAAGGATATGGAGCTTGAGTCAGGAACCATTGACTGTATCTGGAATGGCTTTACGATGAATGGCCGTGAAGATCAGTATACATGGAGCGATTCTTATATGGACAATACCCAAGTGGTCATTACCAAAAAAGATTCGGGTATTCAGACATTAGCGGATTTGGCGGGCAAAGTCGTGGAAGTGCAAAAAGAATCGTCTGCACAGTCGGCCTTAGAAGATGAAGATCATACAGAATTATTGACTTCTTTTGGGGATTTTTTGCAGGTTGCTGAATACAATACGGCGTTTATGGATTTGGAATCCGGCGCGGTCGACGCGATTGCAATTGATATTGGCGTGGCTAATTTCCAGTTGGAAGGCAAAGAGGATGAATATGTGATTCTGGAGGAAGTGATTTCTTCCGAACAGTATGCCGTCGGCTTTTTAAAAGGTAATGAAGAACTGCGTGATGAAGTGCAGAGCACGCTGATGGAGATGGTAGAGGACGGTACATTTGCGGAGATTTCAGAGAAATATTTTGGATATGATGTATGCACTTTAAAATAAGCGGAGATAATTCCTGAGTAAATGGCGCGGCGGGTATGCCGTTTGGAGGTTCGGATGAGTGTAGAGGTTATGATACAGCAGCTTGCAGGGGGCATGGCCAAGACGATTATGATTTTTGTGCTGACATTGTTGTTTTCCCTGCCGCTGGGACTTGTGATTTCCTTTGGAAGGATGTCAAAAAACGTGTTGATCCGTGGGATAACAAAAGCCTATATTTCCATTATGCGTGGGACGCCGCTCATGTTGCAGCTTTTGGTGGTTTATTTTGGCCCTTATTACATATTTGGCGTCAATATTTCCCATGGATACCGCGCCTATGCGGTGGTGATTGCATTTGCCATTAATTATGCGGCGTATTTTGCAGAGATTTACCGTGGAGGGATTGAATCCATGTCCAAGGGCCAGTATGAGGCGGCAAAGGTTTTGGGTTATACAAAAGCGCAGACTTTTTTTAAAATTATACTCCCGCAAGTGATTAAGCGGATCCTTCCGTCGGTCACCAACGAAGTGATTACACTGGTAAAAGATACGTCGTTGGCATTTTCGATTGCCTATGTGGAGATGTTTACTACGGCCAAGGCGATTGCCGCTTCACAAAAGAGTATGGCTCCATTAGCAGCGGCAGCTATCTTTTATTATATATTCAATTTTCTGGTAGCGGCAGTGATGGAATTGTGGGAGAAGAAGCTTGGGTATTATAGTTAGGAGGCTACCGGAATGAAACTGTTTGAAATGAATCATGTGAAAAAGAGTTTTGACGGGAATATTGTCCTAAAGAACATCAGTCTGTCCGTACAAGAGGGGGAGGTCGTAGCGATTATTGGCCCCTCAGGTTCCGGAAAATCCACGCTTTTACGTTGCGCCACTTTATTGGAGACAATGGATGACGGGGATCTGTATTATCTTGGAGAACCGGCTGCAAAAAGTGAAGGCGGTCATGCGATATATGCCCCCAATGCGGAATTAAAAAAGATTGAGCGGCAGTTTGGTTTGGTGTTCCAGAATTTTAATCTGTTTCCGCATTACTCTGTTATGAAAAATATTATGGATGCGCCTATCCATGTCCAGAAACGGGATAGAGCCGAAGTGCAAAAAGAAGCGGAGGCGTTGCTTCAGAAGATGGGGTTAAGCGACAGAGCGGATTATTATCCCTGTCAGCTTTCCGGCGGGCAGCAGCAGAGGGTGTCGATTGCAAGAGCCTTGGCGATGAAACCAAAAATCCTTTTTTTTGATGAGCCGACTTCCGCGCTGGATCCGGAATTGACAGGCGAGATTTTAAAGGTTATAACCGAACTGGCAAAAGAGAAGATGACGATGGTGATTGTAACGCACGAGATGAATTTTGCCAAGGATGTGTCAGACAGGATGATCTTTATGGATCAGGGCGTAATCGTAGAGGAGCTTTCTCCGGAAGAGCTTTTTGCATCGACCAATCAGCGCACCAAGGAATTCCTCGGGAAGTATCATATACTCAATCATTAAAAGATTCGGACAAAGGAGAAGGTATATTTTAAAGGAGTTGGGGTATGGATAATAGAAAGTAAAATTTTGGAGGTGATAATATGGATAAGAACCATGAAGCGTCTCAAATCAATGTGCGAAAAGTAGCTATGATTGGTTGTGGTTTTGTAGGTTCCACTTCTGCATTTAGCCTGATGCAGAGCGGTTTGTTTTCAGAAATGGTGTTGATTGATGCGGATCAGGCGCGTGCGGAAGGAGAAGCTTTGGATATTGCCCATGGCATTCCATTTGCCAGGCAGATGAAGATTTATGCCGGGAGCTATGACGATATTGTGGATGCCGCCATTATTATTATAACGGCAGGCGCCAATCAAAAGCCGGATGAGACAAGGCTGGATTTGGTACACAAAAACGTAGCTATTTTTCAAAAAATCATACCGGAAATTGCAAAAAGGAATTGTCAGGGTATCCTGTTGATTGTATCCAATCCGGTGGATATTTTGACGTATACCGCTTTAAAGCTTTCCGGGTTCACGGAGAACCGGGTAATCGGTTCGGGTACGGTGTTAGATACGGCAAGGCTGAAATACAAATTGGGCGAGCATTTATCCGTGGACAGCCGAAGTATCCATGCATTTATTATTGGAGAGCATGGAGATAGTGAAATTGCGGCGTTTAGCAGTGCAAATGTGTCTGGCATTGATTTAAGCGAATTCTGTGAAATGAGAGGGCACTACAAACACGATGAAAATACCAAACAGATTGCAGAGACTGTAAAAAACAGCGCATATGAAATTATAGCCAAGAAGCGGGCGACCTATTATGGGATTGCTATGGCGGTAAAACGCATTTGTGAGGTGATTATCCGGGATGAGAAATCCATTTTACCGGTTTCTTCCATGATGCATGGCGAATACGGGATCGAAGATGTGGTCTTAAGTATGCCGGCAGTGGTAGGCAAGCATGGCGTGGAAACTCATGTGCCGATTTCCTTAAATGATGAAGAAACCGAAAAATTACGTGTGTCGGCCAATACTTTGCGCGAAGTGATTCAGGGGTTGCGCTTGTAAAGAAGTGCGACTGCGATAGGATTTATACGGTAAATATGTAAAAATGACGGCACGATGACTGCCGTCATTTTGGATTATAGGGAGATGGGATATCGAGCGCGTTTTAGGCGTTTATTCTTTCAAATTTTTCAGAACTTCGGGATGATTGGAGATAATCATTCCAACAATCTGACATTTTTCCAGGTCTGGACAGTCGCCGCACGTCGACGCGTCTTTGTTCAGCGCGCACTGACGTATCTCACAAAGACTATCGCAAAACACAGTTTTCATTCCTTCAACGCGGCAGCCTTGACAGTTGATATGTTCAGGCAGAATGGGAGCATTATTTAACTGGGCCCATAATTTTGCGGTTTTTTCACGCAGCGCTTGGTCATCATGGATGGTCGCAAGGTATGCGTCGCATTTTTCGCAGTCCAGACCACAATATGCAATCATATCTTTCATGATATGCACCTCCTAAAAATCCGACTTGCTGATTTGATTATATCCTAACGTTTTTAAAAATGCAATATATAGTAAAATATTGAATGCGTTCAAGCGTGTTCAAGCCGTTTAAATATAAAAAAATAAGGAAACCCTGATATTTCAAGGTTTCCTCACTTTTCATCCAGTGCGGAAGATGGGACTTGAACCCACACGATGTAGCCATCACAAGATCCTTAGTCTTGCTCGTCTGCCAGTTCCGACACTTCCGCAAAACAATTGGTTGTCACCAACAGCTTTCTAATAATAACAAATTTCAGGTAATCTGTCAACATAAAAAAAACAATTTTTTTAAAAAAAACTTGTAAATTTTTCTTGACTTTTGCCAGTAAAAAGGGTATCATATCTTTTGTGAGTTCTTGCAGGAATGGCGGAATTGGCAGACGCGCAGGCTTCAGGTGCCTGTGGCAGCAATGTCGTGAGGGTTCAAGTCCCTTTTCCTGCATTGGATCAAAGTATTCCGAAGTCAGTCCTGATTGGAAATGGCTTCGGAATTTTTTTGAAATTGTTCCATAGATATCCAGAATGCCGAAATGCTTCTGATCATAAAATAAGGGCGCCGCTCAATTATCCGTATGGATGATGAGACGACGCTCTTATTTTGTGTGCAGACGTTATGTACCGTCGTCTGGATTGCCAGACGGCGCACCGCCTTCCGGTGGATTGTCGCCATCTGGATTTTGCTGTGTCCCGTCTGACGGGGATTCTCCGCCCTCCGGCGTCGATCCGTTTTGATTATCCGGATTTGGAGGCGCTTCGCCTTCTGGAGGCGGTGGAGCTTCCGGTGCGCCGTGGATCGGACAGGAATTGGAGGCGGAACCAACAGACGCTAAGTATGGACCGTCAGCCGAGCCTGGAGAGCCTCCGGTAATATAAACGCCTCCTGTACGTTCCGGGCAGCTATCAGTCGCCAGCATACCGGATTCCGCGCAGATACTGACACTGACGTGGTGATCACAATATTTGGTCGGTACGCTTCCTTCTGCAAAATATTCGGTTCTCGCCATGCTTCCGCGCGGATCGGAGTCGCAAAGTCCTGCAACGACAAGCTTTCCGGATTTCTTGCAAATGGTGGCGGTTGTAATGCTGTCTGGCATAATAAAATCTTTATATTCCAGGTTTTCATGGACACGTCCCATAACTGCCCGCCAAATGGCTTTGGGATAGGAGGTAGTGCCGCTTTCCTGCGGGGTGTTGTCATCATAGCCGCCCCAGACCACGCAAGTGTAATAGGGGGTATATCCGGCAAATAGAGCATCTCGGTTTTTGGTGGTGGTTCCGGTCTTTCCGGCAATGGCCATATTGCCAAAATCAACGGCAGTTCCGGTTCCTTTGGTGATAACGTCCTCCATGGCGTTGGTTAAAAGCCATGCGGTGGAATCTTTTAATACGCCGTGCGTCTGCGGGGTATTGTCTATTAAGACGTTGCCGTCGTGATCCAGGATTTTCGTATAAAATCTGGGTTTGATATAGGTGCCGTAATTGGCGATCGTAGCGTAAGCGGATGTCAGTTCCAGGTTGGTTACGCCTTTGGTGATGCCGCCCAAAGCCAGAGCCTGATTGTTGTCGTCATCCACCAGCGTGGTAAAGCCAAAATCGTGTAAATAACTATAGCCAAGGCTTGTCCCAATTTCTGTCAATGTTTTTACGGTAACGATATTGATGGAGCTGGTGATAGCCTCCCGGATGGTCGTAAAGCCACGGAAGGAATTGTCATAATTGCGCAATGACGTGCCGTTTTCATAGGAATATGGGGCGTCATCCTGTACAGAGGCCAAAGTCAATCCACCGCTGTCTAAAGCTGGCGCGTATGCCGCAAGGACTTTAAAGGTTGAACCGGGTTGGCGGGACGTGTCCGTAGCGCGGTTTAAAATTCTGCTTGCTTTTTTATCTCCTCTGCCGCCGACCAGGGCGACAACCTCTCCAGTTTCTTGGTTCATCAGTGTCAATGCGGCTTCAGGCTGTAAAGTAAACGTCAGGGTTTCTCCATTTTCGACGATTCGATCATCGCTTTTCATAATTTCTGCTTTGTATTGATTGATCGCTTCCTGCGCTGCTTCTATAGAAGAGAAATTCAGGTTGTATTCTGCGTTATTAGCCTGATAATAGGCGAGCATGGTCTGTTCGCTGTAATTTTCAAAGCTGCCGTCTGCTTTTTCAATCGTCAGGCGGTAGGAAAAAGAATATTTTGCTTCCGATGGGTAGTTTTCCGGATTATTAATTTCTGCATCACAAATAGCCTGTAGGCCGGAATTTTGCGTAGAATAGATGGTTAAGCCGCCGTTATAGAGGGCTTTATAGGCCTGTGTTTCCGTATAGCCTTTGAGATCGATTAAATCCTGGATTACCTGGTCAGTCAGTTCGTCTACAAAATAAGACGTTACGGATTCTTCTTCCGCGACGGTATTGACTACCTGAATGCGGCTGTACACGTCATCTGCAATCGCCATATTGTATTCTTCCTGGGAAATGTAGCCAAATTCCAGCATATTGTCGAGTACTTTTTTCCGTCTGGACTGGTTTTTGTCAGGATTGCTGATGGGGTTAAAACGGGACGGGTTTTGCGTGATGGCGGCAATAACGGAGCATTCCGATAAAGTCAGTTCCGCTGCGTCTTTATTGAAATAGCGACGGGAAGCCGCCTGGACGCCCAATGTGTTTTGACCTAAGTTGATGGTATTTAAATAGTTTTCCAGTATCCAGTCTTTGGACACTTTTTTTTCGAGCTGTATGGCTAAAAATTGTTCCTGAATTTTACGTTTGAATTTATCAGCCATGGAAGATTCGCTTGTCCAACTGGTAAAGACATTATTTTTTAAAAGCTGCTGTGTAATCGTGCTGGCGCCTTCGGAAAAATGTCCGCTGGTAATGCCTATGATCCCAGCGCGTAAGATGCCTTTTAAGTCAATGCCGTTGTGTTCGTAAAAGCGTTCGTCTTCGATGGCGACAAAAGCGTGCTGCATATTTAACGGAATTTCATCAATGGTTGCATAAACCCGGTTGGAGCCGGTGGCGACCAGCGTAGCGATTTGTTTACCGTCCGTGTCCAGAACGGTGGAAAGGAAACCCGTTGGCGTTGCGTCGTCCAGATTGATTTCCGGCGCGGCGTCAATGACTCCCCTCAAAATGCCAAACCCTGCACAGCTGCCTATGATTACAACTGCAAAGAGGCATACGAGCAGAGTTTTAAAAAAAATTATGTTAAATTTTTCGCGTATCATAACGCCTTTGGAAGTGAGCTCTTTTTCCCGCTTTCGCGTATTGTTTTTTCCGTAGTTCATAATGAGCCTCCTTATTGATCGGATCTATTATAGCATTAACTTCCCTATAATAAAAGTACCCTTTTTTCATTGATTCAGACAAAATATCGTGTTAGAATCAGTAGAAAATAGAAATCTAAAGGGGCGAATAGTCATGAAGGCAGTTTATCAAGGCGGCGAAGGTGAAATTATAGAAAAGAAATCCCGGTTTATTGCAACGGTGCGTCCGGTAGAATCCGAAGAGGCCGCTGTAGCGTTTATTGCCGAGATGAAAAAAAAATATTGGGATGCAAAGCACAATTGTTCTGCGTTTGTAATTGGGGACAATCAGGAATTATCCAGGTGTTCTGACGATGGGGAACCCAGCCAGACTGCGGGAAGGCCGATGCTTGACGTTTTGCTGCGGGAAGGGCTGCATAATGTGGCGGTTGTGGTGACGCGTTATTTTGGCGGCACATTGCTTGGAACCGGGGGTTTGGTGCGCGCATATCAAAAATCCGTGCAGGAGGGATTGGCCAATAGCGTGATTATCGAAAAAAAACCGGGAAAAATATTGCATATACAAACCGATTATAACGGGTTGGGCAAAATTCAATATATTCTGGCGCAGCAGGAGATTGCAACAGTTGGGGTGGATTATACGGAATCCGTAACCATTCACGCTATGGTGCCGTCGACCCGGGACAAAGAACTGACCGAGGCTATTACGGAAGGGACGGGCGGCAGCGCCTGTTTTTCCTGGGACAAAGAAGTGGATTTTGCAATGATCGACAAAGAAATTAAAATTTTTGAAAAAGGGTGTTGACATTTCTCCGTGAAGTCTGTATAATATCCATTGTTGATTGAGGGATTACCCAATACAGTAATGGCCCATCGCCAAATGGTAAGGCAACGGACTCTGACTCCGTCATTTCAAGGTTCGAATCCTTGTGGGCCAGTTGTTAGATAAGCATCACATCATGTGATGCTTTTTTCTATAAAAAAATATCTGATGCAGGAGGGGCCGGATGTTTTATTTAGATAGTCTGGTAAGGTATAGTGATATTGGATCAGATCAGAAGATGTCTGTGCCGGCTGTTTTGGATTTGTTGCAGGATTGCTGTACGTTCCATTCAGAAAAAGTCGGCGTTGGGATTTCTTTTTTACAACAGGCGCAAAGGGCCTGGGTGCTTTCTTTTTTGCAAGTGAAAATCACTCGTTACCCTGCTATGGGGGAATCCGTTCGGACTTATACCTGGCCAAGCGATTTTAAAAATTTTCTTGGATACCGTAATTTTAAAATAGAGGGGATGTCTCAGGAATTGATTGCCTGCGCCCATTCCATATGGGTGTATATTGATATAAAAAGCGGGCGTCCGGTCAGGCTGCCGGAAGATGTAAGACAGCGTTACCAGTTGTATAACGAACCGTGCCAATTGGAATGTACGAGCCGGAAAATTAATTTGCCGGAAGAAATGCAGTCAAAAGAGCCGGTGCGTGTCAGCCGTTTTTTGATAGATACCAATCAGCATGT
>CAOJLW010000036.1 GCA_948438565.1 uncultured Lachnospiraceae bacterium
TGGTATATCCAAGCGCAATAATCGCATAGACACTGCCAAGGCTGATACCATTGATCAAATAAGATATAAAACTCATATGCATCCCCCATTCGGTTTAAATTGATATACGATAATGAAAAGAGAAGGGTTATCTTAGAAAGATAACCCCCCGTTCTGCCTTTACTCTACAACCGCATAATTGCCATTGGCAATCTTTACTACCATCGGCTCTTTGCTCGGCTCTCCGCTTGCTTCCCATGTAAGGCTCTTAGCCGTTACACCGTCAATGGTAATCTCTGTCATTGCCGCTTTCAATGCATCACACATATCGGACGAGGACATATCCGGCGTTACATTTCCTTTTTCGATTGCTTCCTTGATTGCATAGATCCCATCATAGGCGTCTGCCGCAAACTGATTTGGCGTATTGCCATATGTACTTTCAAAGTCCTGTACAAACTTCTGGATGACTTCATCTTCGGAAGTCGGCGTAAACGGACTTAAGAAAATCAATTCATTTGCCAGATTCGCATCAAACCCTTCTACCGCAAGGATACCGTCCATACCGTCGCACCCAAAGAAAATCGGACTGTAATTCATCCCGGCCGCCTGTTTTAACACCAGAGCGGCTTCCGTATAGTAAAACGGCAAAAATACCAGTTCCGCGCCAGCGTCCTTTGCTTTTTGAAGCTGAACGGAAAAGTCTGATTTGCTTTCCGCTGTAAACGCCTCTGCAGCAACAATTTCAAAATTCTGATTGTCCGCTTCTTCTGCAAACGCATTATAAATCCCGGTGGAATATACGTCGGAGCTGTCGTAAATGGCAGCTACCTTCGTCGCCAGGTTATTGTCGCCGATATATTTTGCTGACTCAATCCCCTGCATCGGATCGGAGAAGCATACGCGGAACGCGTTGTCATACTTGACGCATTCTACAGCCGTGCCAGATGGCGTCAGCATAAAGATATTGTCTGCCTGGGACACTTCCCCCACCGCCACGCAAGGGCCAGAGGTCACTGTGCCAAGCAGCATCTGCATATTCCAGTCCTTTAATGTATTATAGGCGTTGACTGCTTTTTCGGGATCGTTTTCATCATCCTGATAATTCAATTCAATCTGAACGCCGCCAATTCCGCCTGCTTCGTTTATCTCCTTAACCGCCAGCTCCGCGCCGTTTTTGACTGCCTCGCCATAGACCGCAGCGCTTCCGGTCACCGGGCCTATCGCGCCAATTTTAAAGGTATCGCCGCCTTCACCGCCTTCACTCGTCTGATTTTTGGGTTCGGAACCGCAGCCTGCCATAACTGTCATCGTCATAGCTGCTATCAGTGCAGCGGATACTATTTTTTTTAACTTCATAAAACTGCCTCCTCACGCATAAAATGCTTTTTATTATAAAATGATTGAAAAAAGCATACACGAAATCGCAGGATTTGTCAAGAATTCTCGTTATATTCCAAATATAGGACAACGGAAGCTTAGGCGGTAGGAGCGGCGTCCCGTTCGTCCAAATCCCTCTGCACCCCTTCTAAGTATGGAATCAAAATCCCCCCCTGGTACGGCAGGAAATAAGCAGGATCCAATTCCTCATACCGAAAGCTCTTGCGCCCGCCGCTCTCTTTTCTCTGTATAAACTTTCGTAAAAGCGTCAATGTCAGATAATAGTAGGTATCCCGTTTGGTATATGCAATTAAAATAAACGCGATCCCGCCCTGCTTTTCAAAATTTTCCATAAATTCTATCTGATGCGAATGGATATTGGCCAGCGGAAAGGTATCCGTATGGCATTCTTTGGCGTCAAAGCAGACGGGAATTCCCTGTACGGCGCCGATATAATCCACCGTGCTTTTCTGGTCAAAATATGCCAAGGTAATCTGGCGGTGCGCTTTGTCAATCTGGATCGGCGTAATCGGCGTCGGTATCTTTTGAATTAACGCCAACCCGTTTTCCAGATATTTTTCATTCGTACGATTTAAATATTCTTCAAAAGCCGAACCGCGAAGTCCTCTGCTGTTCCAGGTAGCCATGGTTTACTCTCTTTCTAAAACCGCTGTCATATGTTCAAACCGTTTTGGCAATGGCGCAAGGATTTCCCGTCCGTCCGCCATACGGATACGATATGCGTGAAGCAGCATCCAGGAGATGTCCTCTCTCTGACGCGCCCCGTATTTGACGTCGCCGAGCACCGGATGGCCGATAGAAGCCAGATGCGCCCGGATCTGATGCGTCCGGCCGGTAATCAGCTGCACCTCAAGCAGCGTGGCGTTTGCATACCGATGTATCGGCGTATAGGCCGTTTCGATCCATTTATCCGTCGGATCGGTTGACTGCGCTCCAATCGACACTTGATTGCTTTTGGGATCTTTATGCAAATACCCCTTGATATGAGCGGATTCCGACACCTGTCCCTCTACGATACAGCGGTAATATTTTTCGATGCGCCGCTCCTTTAACTGTGAGGAAATCTCCTGCAAGCCATATAACGTCTTGCCGGCAATCAAAACCCCCGATGTATTCCGATCCAGACGATTGCAGATCGAAGGGCGAAAAGCGCCGCCTTCCTCCTTACGCAGCTTGCCGGACGCCAAAAGATAGGCCAAAATATATTCATTGGCCGAAATATCATCCGGTTTGGCCTTTTGAGAAAGCATTCCGGCCGGCTTATCTATCACTAACATATCGTCGTCCTCATAGAGAATTGAAAACGGCAGATTCTTTAAATAAATGATCGGTAATTCCCGCTCCCAGCCAGTTGCGGCGGCGGAAAATTTCAAATACGTCTCTTCTGACAGATAAAGCTTGACGTTATCGCCCAATTGCAGTCTTTCTGTCCCGGCCGCTTTTTTATCATTTAACACAATATTCTTTTTACGCAGCATTTTGTAGAGGAAACTGGAAGGCGCGCTGCATAGCAGTTTTTTTAAATATTTGTCAAAACGCTGTCCGGCTTCGTTGGTTTGAATTACAAATTCACGCATAGATACTTACCTTCCTGTCTTTTTCTTGGCATGGATATTCCGAATGGTCTTTTTTTTCCGTTTCCTAGCTTCCACGGCCTGTTTTTTGGGAGCTTCCCCTTTTCTTGGACGGATCAGGCATTTTTTGTCAAAGCCGATTAAATCTTCCCGTCCCGCTTTTTGCAAAGCTTCCCTGACCAGCTCATAATTTTTAGGGTTCCGGTATTGGATCAGCGCGCGCTGCATCGCCTTTTCATGCGGATTGACGGCCGTATAGACCGGCTGCATCGTACGCGGATCCATTCCGGTGTAATACATACAGGTCGATATCGTAGACGGCGTCGGATAAAAATCCTGCACCTGTTCCGGCATATACCCCATATCACGCAGAAACTCCGCCAGCTCCACGGCTTCTTTTAACGTGGAACCCGGATGCGAGGACATCAGATAGGGAACCAAATACTGCTTTTTCCCAAGCGCTTCGTTGATCTTTTGATACGCCGTTACAAAACGCTGATAGACCTTAGCGGACGGTTTACCCATCTTCTCAAGCACAGCATTGCTGATATGCTCCGGCGCGACCTTCAACTGTCCGCTGACATGATGTCTGCACAATTCCTCTAAAAAGGTTGGATCCGGATCCTGCATCAAATAGTCGTATCGGATACCGGAACGGATAAACACTTTTTTGACATTGGGCAGCTCGCGCAGCTTTTTTAACAGGGACAAATAGTCCGTATGATCCACTTCTACATTTTTACAGGGACTTGGAAACAGACACTGACGGGACGTGCATACGCCTTGCGTCAACTGTTTTTTACAAGACGGCGATCGGAAGTTGGCGGTCGGCCCCCCCACGTCGTGGATATAGCCTTTAAAATCCGGTTCCCAGATCAATTTCTGCGCCTCGCATACAATCGACTCATGACTTCTGGTCTGCAAAATCCTGCCCTGATGGAACGTCAGCGCACAAAAATTGCAGCCGCCAAAACAGCCGCGGCTGCTGACCAGACTAAATTTCACCTCTTCAACAGCCGGAACCCCGCCGGCCTCCTCATAGGAAGGATGATATGTCCGCATATAGGGCAGCGCGTAAACCGCGTCCATTTCACGCTCGCTTAACGGTTCCGACGCCGGATTTTGCACGACGTACATGGTTCCGTCGTACGTTTCAAACAGCCGTTTTCCGCTGATGGGATCGGTATTGCAATACTGTGTGTAAAAGCTTCTGGCATAGGCCCGCTTGTCCGATCGTGTCTCTTCAAACGAAGGCAATTCCACCGCATCGTAAATACTGTCTCGGTCCCTGGTTTTATAGACCGTACCGCGGACAAATGTCAAATCCCGGATGGCAATTCCTGCGTCTAAGGCGTCCGCAATCTCCACGATGCCGCGCTCCCCCATACCGTAAGAAATCAAATCCGCGCCGGAATCCAATAAAATGGAACGTTTGACGGTATCGGACCAGTAATCGTAATGCGCCAGGCGGCGCAGGCTGGCTTCCATGCCCCCGATAATGATCGGCGTTTTCTTAAACCGCTTACGGATCCGATTACAATACGTAACCGTTGCATAATCCGGACGCTTTCCCATCACGCCGCCCGGCGTATACGCATCCGTCTTACGCCGCCGCTTGGACACGGAATAGTGATTGACCATCGAATCCATATTTCCGGCAGACACCAAAAACGCAAGCCTTGGCTCGCCAAGGGCGGCAAAGCTCGCATCGTCTTTCCAATCCGGCTGCGCTAAAATACCGACCGTATAGCCATGCGACTGTAACACCCTGGAAATAATCGCATGGCCAAACGAAGGATGATCCACATAGGCGTCCCCAATCACATAGACAAAATCCAACTGCTGGATCCCCTGTGCATACATCTCTTCTTTTGTAATTGGCAAAAAACTTTTTTGCATAATATCCTCCCAAGCTTTCAAATATATGTACAGACGCAGTCTAAAATTTCATGATACGATTCGATATAATAGTCGCTTATCTGTTTTTTCTGTTCCCGCTGACAAGCGGAAAACGCGTCCTCTATGGCGCATACCTTCATGCCTGCATTTTTTCCCGCTTCGATCCCTTTTACAATATCTTCAAAGACCAGGCATTCGTTTGGCAAAACGCCCAGCCTTCTTGCGGCCTCCAGATAAACGTCCGGAGCCGGCTTGCCTTTCTTGACGGAACAGGACGTAACGATACAGGACATATAGTCGTCAAAGTGGTACGCCGCATTGATGGCCCGCAGCAGCTCTTCGGAATTGCTGGTTGCAATTCCCATCTTAATCCCTCTTTGTTTTAGCAGATCCAAAAAATCCAATACGCCCGGTTTTAACTGTATTTCATAGCGGTATTTCTGTTCGGCCATCCGATTCCAAATCGTCTTTAATTCTTCTACCGACTCGCTTAAATGATAATAGGCTTTGAAAAAAACCGCCGTTTCCGTAAAACTCATGCCTTCTATTTTTTCCTGCAAATCCTCATGATAGGCAATGCCACGGGCCTGTAAAAACGCAATGTCAATCTCGCGCCATAATCCCATGGAGTCCACCAGAGTGCCGTCCAGATCAAAAATCACGGCTTTTATCTGTCGAAACATAAGCCACCCCCTGTTCTTTTCAACTCTGCTTCCTCCTGTACGGTAAGCGCCCGATATTCCCCGGGCATAAGGGAAGGATCAAGCGTTAAGCTTCCCATCGCAATCCGTTTTAAGTAAACGACCGGTTTTCCCACTGCGTCAAACATCCGCTTCACCTGATGGTAACGCCCTTCCGTCACCGTCACGCGAATATCAGAAATCTCCCCAGCCTGTAAAATAACAAGCTCCGCCGGCCTTGCCGGGGTCTGATCCCCGATATCCAGGCCGTCCTGAAAGGCTTTGATATCATCCTCCTCGACCCGTCCGTTAATTTTGGCCTCGTATACTTTTGGAATATGCCGTTTCGGACTCAGCAGCGCATGGGTAAGCTCTCCGTCATTGGTCAAAAGCAATAAACCCTCCACGTCCAAATCCAAACGACCTACCGGGGATAATCCCCGGCAGCCGACGTCTATGTAATCCATCACCGTTTTATATAAGTTGTCTCTATGCGCCGTAACGCAGTCCTTTGGTTTATAAAACATATAATAGACCAATGCCTGATACTGTATGGGTTTGCCAAAACAACAGATCCTTTGCGCAGCCGGATCTACCTGCCGCTCCGGTTTTACTTCCGTGCTGCCATCCACCGTAACGCAACCCTGCCTGATATAACGTTTCACTTCACTTCTGCTTCCGACTTGCGTAAAAGCCAGTAATTTATCCAGACGCATACCGCATTCTCCTATTCAAAACAAAATCTTAATTTTTTTGTTTCCAATTCCTTTAAAAACGGATACGGATTATAGCTCTGCTCTTTACCGTCTTTTCCGTTTAAATAGATGCCCAGATGTAAATGCACAGGAAAATACCCGGTTGTGCCTTCCACCTCGCTGTATCCGGTGTCCCCCATAAAGCCTAACAATTCCCCTGCCCGCACTTCATCGCCTAACGCCAGATCCGGCGCATAGTCGTGTAAATGCGCATAATAAAAATATACGCCGCCGGGACTTCGGATACCGATCCGGTAACCGCCCAGTTTGAGCCATCCTATTTTTTCCACATATCCATCGGAAATACTTACCACCGGATAATGCCCGCGCCGATTATAGGCCGCCATAATATCGCAGCCTTCATGCGTACGTTCTCCGCCAAAGCTGCGGCTTAGCATCCAGCTATCCTCAAAACTGACGCCGTACCTGCCCGTATCAAACGAAGATTCCGGTATGGGAAAATAGGCCATATCTTCCCATACCGCATCCAGCTCATGGCTATCCCCAAACTGCAAACGCTCTCGCAGCGCTCCAAATAAATACGCGTCGGCTACCACAAGCGCCAAAAAGAGTAAAACAACAGAAGCATATCTGCGCACTGTCACAGAATTATCGCATACTCCGTAATAGTTCTACCAAAAAACGGTACACCCGTTCCGCGGAAGAAATGCTTAACCGTTCCTTCGGCGTATGGATATCATAATTATTGGGCCCAAAAGAGACCGCGTCCAGATCGTCAATCTTATCCGCCAGCATCCCGCATTCCAATCCTGCATGAATCGCTTCAAACACCGGCTCCTTGTCAAACAGATCTTGATACACCTTGGCCACCTGACCTCTGACATAGGAATCCGCGCAGTATTCCCATGCCGGATAATCCCCGTCAATCACAATCGAGCCGTCTAAAAATTCCGCCAGATGCGTCAGCTTATCCGCGAGCTCTTCTTTACGGCTTTTGACGCTGCTGCGGACAGAGGCGGAAATAAAAAACGCATCCGGTTTTTGCCGCATAATCCCCGCGTTTAAAGACGTTTCCACAAGACCGGGCATATTGGCGCTCCAATGCATCACGCCGTTCGGCACATTGCGCAGATAAAACAATACCTTCTGCATGGAAGCCGTATCCAATGCCTCATAGCCGCCTTCTTTTAAATCCTCGGCGGACACCGTTAATCCCGGATCCACAATTGCATATTCCTTTTGTAAAATTTCTTCGATTTCATCCAGACACCCTTGCAAGACGTCCCGTTGATCCGCTGGAATGACCAGCACAGCTTTTACGTCTCTTGGAATGGCATTGTCCTTTAGGCCCCCTTCCAAAGAAACAATCCCAAACTGCATCCGCTGCCCGATATATCTTAGAATTCTGCCCATTTCTATAATGGCATTGGCATGCTCTTTATCAATCTCGCTGCCGGAATGCCCGCCTAAGAGTCCGTGCAGTCTGACGGATACGCCAAGGCCGCCCATCGTCTCATATGCGACCGGCAGCGTCGTCCTTGCGGAAAGCCCTCCGGCGCAGCTCGTCAAAAAATGCCCTTCTACATCGGAATCGATATTTAACAGAATATGCCCCCGCAGCATCGACAGATCGACCGCTTTGGCGCCCAGCAGGCCCACTTCTTCGTCTGACGTAATCACGACCTCAAGCCTTGGATGCGCCAGCGACGCGTCGTCTAACACAGCCAGCGCATAGGCAACCGCAATCCCGTCGTCCCCGCCCAGCGTCGTGCCTTTTGCCTTTAAAAAATCTCCGTCAATATAAAGCTCTAACCCGTCCTTTTCAAAATCAATCGCACAGTCCGCTTCTTTTTCACAGACCATATCCATATGCCCCTGAATAATGACCGGTTCCGACGCTTCATAACCTGCGGTAGCCGGCTTGATGATCACCACGTTATTACAATCGTCCTGATAATGCTCCAATCCGTGCGCTTTTGCAAAATCCACTAAATAATCGCTGATTGCCTTGGTATGGAATGAGCCGCGCGGAATCCGGCTGATTTCTTCAAAATAACGGAAAACATTTTTTGGCTGCACATTTTCTAAAATATTCATAGAAACCTCCCTGTTTTAATATAGTGTAATATGAAAAAAAATTATTTGATCTTAACCGTATTGTTGATCTTGATCTTTTTTATTGTGACACACCCTGCCGTATCCATGGAAGCTGCCGGCAACGGCCTGCTGCTCTGGTATCAGCAAATCCTGCCCGCTCTGCTTCCGCTTGCCATTTTATCCAATCTGATGGTGTATTCCAATTATATGCAGATTGTCACAAAATATTTGTACCCGATTACCCGGCGGCTGGTTCCAACCAGCCAAAACGGCTGTTTTGCTTTTCTGGGCGGTATGCTGTTTGGATTTCCGATGGGCAGTAAAATCAGCGCCGATTTGGTCAGCCAACGCAAAATATCAAAACAGGAAGGAGAAATCCTCGCCATCTGCTTTAACCAGCTCAGTCCGGTCTTTGTCAGCGGCTATCTGCTGACCTCCATTCTACAGATGCCGGAGAGGATTCTCCCCAGCTACGCAGCCTTATACCTGCCGCCTCTGATCTACGCCGTCTGGCGTTTGAAAAAACTACGCCCGAAAAACGAAAAAAAATCGGCATCCGATTCCCACCTGGATTTTGGAATCATTGATGCCGGCATTATGAATGGGTTTGAATCCCTGACCAAATTAGGGGGATATATCATTTTATTTTCTATCTTTGCAGCTCTGCTGCATACGTACAATGCAGCCTATCCAATCCCAAACTGCATCTGTACGGGACTGATCGAAGTGACTACTGGAATCTCGTATTTACAAACATCCGCTCTGCCGGAGATATCCGTCTATCCGCTGGCCCTATTTTTTGCTTCCTTTGGCGGATTATGCGGTTTCGCACAGACTTGCTCCATGACCAGGGAATGCCATTTTTCCAAAATCCGCTACCTGGCCTGTCGATTTTGTTTTGCCGCTGCCAGCGGCGTCATGGGACTGCTTGGCAGCCTACTGTTCGGGAAGCTCCCCTGGGGTTGAATCCAATGGATAGAGCTCAGGCGCTTCTTTGATCTCCTGTCGATGCTCCTGCTCCAGCTCCTGCGGTACCAATTCAGAGCGGTTGGAAAGCACCACATCCAAATATCCCTGCAGGGAATTGACCAGATTGTCCGTACGCAGCCTGGCCGTCTCTATGGAATTGGAAATAATATCCTCTATATTTTTTAACATATCATCCGTATAGGTAATGGCGCTCATACGGATAGCGTTCGCGTCATTGGTCGCATGATCTAAAATCTCCTGCGCCTGCTGGGTTGCAATCTTGACGACTTCATTGGCCTGCGCATACGCCTGCTGCATAATCTCATGCTCGCTAATCAGTTCATTGGTCTGC
The DNA here is from genome assembly GCA_948438565.1 of uncultured Lachnospiraceae bacterium. Lineage (GTDB taxonomy): Bacteria > Bacillota > Clostridia > Lachnospirales > Lachnospiraceae > Roseburia_B. The sequence goes on from CAOJLW010000036.1 coordinate 9,668, forward strand.
ACCTGCGCCTGCGCGACAATTTCATCCGCTTTTGTCCGGGCGTCCGCCAGGATTGCTTCTTTATTGCTGATAATCTTTTGGTAACGTTTAATTTCATCCGGCATTTTCATGCGCAGATCAGTAATCAGTTCTTCTATCGTCTCTTTACTCACAATGATCCGGGAACCATTGGATAACGGCTGCACCTTGCAGCCTTCTATGTATTCCTCAATTTCACTAATTAGCTGCTCCATCCTGCTGTTCATTGCCAACACCCCTTACTTTTTAATATCGTACTTTGCGTAAATCCTGTCAATAAACTGCGAAGGGACAAATTTTGATATATCGCCGCCAAACGCGGCAAATTCCCTTACCACAGAAGAACTGAGATAAGAGTATTTCATATTTGTCGTCAAAAATATCGTTTCCGCTTTCGGGTATTCCACATGGTTGGTCTGTGCCATCTGCAGTTCGTATTCAAAATCTGTGACCGCCCGCAATCCCCGTACAATAATCGTAGCGCCGCTTTCTTTCATATAATCGACTAAAAGTCCGTCAAAAGAATCCACCGTTACATTCGGAATCACCTTAGTAAGTTCCTTTAACATACTAACACGTTCACCCACAGAAAACAACGAATTTTTTGCGCTATTATTTAATACCCCCACAATTAATTCATCAAACAAAGCTGCGGAACGCTCAATAATATCCTGATGCCCAAAAGTAACCGGATCAAAACTCCCCGGGTAGATTGCTTTTCTCATCATTTCCTCCCTGTCGTCTATCTCGCTTTTCTTTCACATAGTTCCATAGACTGCAATAGCTTTTATACGTCTTTCTCCAATAATATTTTTATAAAGAAAGGGTATGATCCTATGCAGTCTTTGTTATCGCTTTTTTTATAAACAGATGTACATTAGTCTTATACTGTTTTTCCCTGACAATTGCAAAACCCGCTTCTTGCAGATAGGATACGTCCATTCCCCGCGCCGTTTCCAAAACTAACAGCGTATCTTCTTTTAACAGAGACGAATGTTTCAGATATGCAAATACCCCTTGTTCCAGCTGTTTGCCATAAGGCGGATCCATAAAGACAATATCAAATTGATATTTCCCTTCCAAAAACCGCAGTGCGGCCAGCACGTCCATCTGCACAAGCAGGCTTTCCCGATCGGATTTGGTAAAGGAGATATTGTCTTTGATACAGGCGGACGCCTGTTTGGAATTTTCCACAAAAACAGCGTACCGGGAGCCGCGGCTTAAAGCCTCCAATCCAATCTGCCCGCTCCCGGCAAATAAATCCAAAAAATAAGATCCATACAGTTCCTGTTGCAGCATATTAAATAACGTTTCTTTCGTACGATCCGTCGTAGGCCTGACGGCGTTTCCCTTTAACGTCTTAAGCGGCATACTTCTTTTGTTTCCTGCAATAATCCTCATATCAATCCCCTTTAAGCATACGCCTCCAAAATCATCCTGCGGGCGAGCTCTAACGCCGTCTGGACGGAAGCCTGTCGCACTGTTTGCCGATCTCCGGAAAACTGACGGCGTTCCACTTCTAGTTTGCCGCCCAGGCAACAGGCCAGATAGACCAGTCCCGCCGGCTTCTCTTTGGTTCCGCCGTCCGGTCCCGCAATCCCAGTCGAAATAATCGAAAGATCCGCGCCGGAAACGGCAACGGCTCCACGCGCCATCTCTTCCGCCGTCTGAACGCTGACCGCCCCGTAACGTTCCAATGTCTCTGCGGAAACGCCAAGCAATTTTTCCTTGGCCGCATTGGAATAGGTGATATACCCTTCTTCAAACTGACCGGAAATCCCCGGCACATTGACAAGCGTGGCCGCAATCAGTCCACCCGTACAGGATTCCGCCGTCGTAACCGTCAAATGATACTGTTTTAATAAGTCTGCAATTTCCTGTTCCATCCGTTCCACTTCCCATTCCTATTTTTGTTCTTTAAATACCGCTTTATTTTGGATGACATAGTCAATCAGCGATACCACCGTCAAGATCAGCGCAAGATACGTAAGCGCCGTGCCAAGCCATGTCCAGTACGGATGATCAAAATCCAAAATCAACACGATAATCATCAGCATCTGAAAGGCAGTCTTGAATTTCCCCCAATAGTTTGCCGCTATCACAACGCCATTATCCGAAGCCACCAGACGAAACCCGCTGATGATAAACTCCCGACTAATAATCACAATCACAATCCAAGAAGCGAGCTGTCCGGTTTCAATCAGGCAAATCATCGCAGCACAGACTAAAAGCTTATCTGCGAGCGGATCCATAAATTTCCCAAAATTGGTAACTAAATTATATTTTCTGGCTATTTTCCCATCCGCAAAATCCGTCAGACAAGCCAAGACAAAAATGATCGCGGCAATATAATGTCCATAGCCTTCAAAACCCGGATATAGCAAAAACAACACAAAAACAGGAATTAATGCCACGCGGAAAACCGTTAATTTGTTAGGTAAATTCATTGCACTACCTCTCCTATCAAATCATATTCATACGCTCCGGTCACTTCTACCCGGACAAAATCTCCGGTTACCAGCTCCTCATTCGTATGAATAAAAACTAATCCGTCTATGCCCGGCGCATCCCGATACGTACGCCCGACATAGACATTTTCATCCGCCACCTTGCCTTCTACAAAGGCCAAAAGCTTCTCGCCCTGTAAGGCCTGGTTCTTATCAAACGAAACCTCCTGCTGTAATTCCATCACATCTTCCTGCCAGGTTTGTTTGCGCTCATCATCGACCTGATCCAAAAAAGCTTCGGCTGGCGTCCCTTCTTCCGGCGAATAGACAAACGCCCCCAACCGGTCAAATTCCATCTTATTGATAAAACGCATCAGTTCTTCATGCTGCGCGTCGGTCTCTCCTGGAAAACCACAAATCACCGTAGTCCGAAGGCAGATATCCGGAATCCTCTCACGCAGTTTTTCTATCGTATCGATCATGTCCTGGCAGCTTGCCCTGCGCCCCATTCGTTTTAAAACGGCGTCCGACGCATGCTGAATCGGCATATCCAAATAATGACAGACTTTGGAATTATTTAAAATGGCTTCGATTAGGCTATCGTCAATTTCTTCGGGATAGCAGTACAAGATCCGGATCCAGACAATCCCCGGTATCGGATTTAACGCCTCCAAAAGCCTGCCCAACGATTTTTCGCCATATAAATCCACACCGTAAAGCGTCGTTTCCTGCGCCACTAAAATCAATTCTTTTACGCCTGCCTCGGCCAAGTCCTTCGCCTGAGCAACCAGCGTTTCGATCGAAACGCTTCGGTATGCGCCCCGGATACTTGGAATAATACAATACGTACAGTGTTTGTCACAGCCTTCTGCAATCTTTAAATACGCATAATGCCCACCCGTCGTAAGCATTCTTTTTGTCCGAAGCTTGGGCAATCCGTCCAATGTTTTTAAGTTCCGGTATCGTTCACCTTCCAACACCCTGTGAACCGCCTCTACAATACTGTCATAGGAATTGGCGCC
>CAOJLW010000037.1 GCA_948438565.1 uncultured Lachnospiraceae bacterium
GAGTATTGAAGCAAACCTTCCGGAGGATTTTTATTCGATTGATCTGATGGACGCCTATGAAGGACTTGGCAGGATTTTAGGAGAAGCTGTAGAGGATGATTTGGTCAATGAGATATTTCAAAAATTCTGCATGGGAAAATAATTAAGAGCGGAAAATTAATGCATTTAATATGGAAAGAAGGAAGAAAAATGTCTCATATTGTAGAAAAATACGATATTTGCGTAATTGGAGCAGGCCACGCCGGCTGCGAGGCCGCGTTGGCGGCAGCAAGGCTTGGATTTGAAACGATTCTTTTTACAATCAGTATAGACAGTATTGCTTTAATGCCCTGCAACCCAAATGTCGGCGGAACTTCCAAAGGCCATTTAGTACGTGAAATTGATGCGTTAGGCGGCGAGATGGGGAAGAATATTGATAAAACATTTATACAGTCGAAGATGTTAAATAAATCTAAAGGGCCGGCAGTTCATTCTCTGCGGGCACAGGCAGATAAGGCCGCTTACAGTATGCAGATGCGTAAAACCTTGCAGGAAGAAAAACGACTGACAATCAAACAAGCGGAAGTTTCGGAGATTATCACAGAAGGAGAAATGGGTGATTTTCGTATTACAGGCATCAAGACCGTTTCTGGTGGCATTTATTATTGTAAAGCTGCTGTTTTGTGTACTGGCACTTATTTAAAAGCCCGATGCCTGACTGGAGAGATGGTGACTTATACCGGACCAAACGGCTTACAGGCTGCGAACTATTTATCAGATTCCTTACAATCACATGGAGTAGAAATATTCCGCTTTAAAACGGGTACTCCTGCTAGAATTGATGCAAAATCCATTGATTTTTCAAAAATGACAGAGCAATTTGGAGATAAAAAGGTGGTGCCTTTTTCTTTTACGACAGATCCTAAAGATGTGCAGATCGATCAGGTTTCATGTTGGCTGACCTATACGAACGAGAGGACGCATGAAATTATCCGTAAAAATCTGGATCGTTCGCCGTTATTTGCTGGAATGATTGAAGGGACAGGTCCAAGATATTGCCCCTCAATTGAAGATAAAGTGGTAAAATTTGCGGATAAAGAGAAACATCAGGTTTTTATTGAGCCGGAAGGGCTTCATACAAATGAAATGTATATCAGTGGAATGTCCAGTTCTCTGCCTGAGGATGTCCAGTATCAGATGTACCGTAGTGTGCCGGGATTGGAAAATGCAAAGATCATCCGGAATGCCTATGCAATTGAATACGACTGCATTAATCCGAATCAACTTTGTTTAAGCTTAGAGTTTAAATCGATTCATGGACTTTTTAGCGGAGGGCAGTTTAATGGAAGCTCGGGTTATGAGGAAGCGGCTTGTCAGGGTCTTGTAGCCGGAATTAATGCGTGTATGTATATCGAAGGCCGTGATCCATTGATTTTAGATCGTTCGGAAGCATATATTGGCGTTCTGATTGACGATTTAGTGACAAAGGAAAATCATGAACCTTACCGAATGATGACTTCCAGAGCGGAGTATCGCCTGCTTTTGCGTCAGGATAATGCGGATTTAAGGTTATCCAAAAAGGGATATGAGGTTGGATTGCTTTCAAAAGAGCGTTATGAATGGGTATTGGAAAAAGAAGCGTTAATTGCAAGAGAAATGGATCGGATTACAAAGGTCATGGTAGGGGCAAATCAAAAAGCACAAACACTTTTGGAATCATTTGGAAGTATTCCATTAAATACAGGCGTTTCTCTGGCAGAGCTTATTCGCAGGCCTGAGCTCGATTATGATATGCTGCTTCCGCTCGATCCAAAACGGCCGGAGCTTCCGGACGAGGTCAGGGAGCAGGTCAATATCAATGTAAAATATGAGGGTTATATCAACCGTCAGATGAAACAGGTAGAACAGTTTAAAAGGCTGGAAAAGAAAAAGCTTCCGGAAGATTTGGACTATTGTAACGTTCATGGACTTCGTATTGAGGCAGTGCAAAAGCTCAACCATATCAAACCGCTTTCTATTGGACAGGCTTCCAGGATATCCGGTGTTTCTCCGGCGGATATATCTGTGATTTTAATCTATCTGGAACAGGTGCATCATCCAAAATAAACGAAAGGGGTTTAGAATGGAAGAACAAATAAACTATATGTCGCAGATGTTTTTAGATGAAGGATTTGCATTTTCTAATTTACAAGAGCGTCAATTTTATACATTTTATAAAAAATTAGTCGAAAAAAATAAGGTTATGAATTTAACCGGAATTACAGAATTTCAAGATGTTGTAGTGAAACACTTTTTAGATTCTCTTTTGCTGCATCGAGCGCTTCCGATTGGTCAGGTAAAACGGATGATAGATTTAGGAACTGGCGCCGGATTTCCAGGCATTCCGCTTAAAATAGCAATCCCGGAAATAAAAATAACACTCGTGGATTCTTTAAAAAAAAGAACGCTTTTTTTAAAGGAAGCAGTCGAAGATCTGAAATTGGATTCGGTTGAAGTGATTCATGCAAGGGCTGAGGATTTGGCCAGGGATCCGATCTATAGGGAAAAATTTGACCTATGCGTATCTCGTGCAGTGGCAAATTTATCCGTTTTAGAGGAGTATTGCCTTCCATTTGTCGAAATTGGAGGAAAGTTTGCAGCGTATAAATCCGGTGAAATTGATGATGAAGTCAAGGGGGCAAAAAAAGCCTGCCATTTATTGGGTGGAAAATGTAAGGAGGTTTATCGGTGTGATCTGAAGGGAAACCAAAGGTCTTTTGTGGTGGTGGAAAAGATTAAAAGAACTCCAAAATGCTATCCACGAAGAGCCGGGATGCCTGGAAAAGAGCCTTTAAGTTAACGTATGACAAAATTTTATTCGATATTACATATGTTTGTAGACGGCGTTTGCGCTTTGGCGATGTTTGGAGCCTTTGCTTTTCAGAAAAATGGATCGTTTTATTTTTTAGCGTATAATTTCTGCGCATTTGCCTTACAGATGCCGTTTGGTCTGTTATTGGATATTTTGATTCAAAAAAAGAAGATATATTGTTATCATTTGCCGCTGATAACAGTATTTATAGGGATATTGTTGACTCTAATCGGCGCCGTGATGCATCCGGCAATACTTGGAATTGGAAACGCCTTGTTTCATATCGGCGGTGGCGTTGGAACGATTCATGAAGATCGGGATCGTAACTGGCTTGGCAGAGGATTAGGAGTCTTTGTGGCGCCAGGGGCATTGGGTTTGTATGGCGGCGCTCTGCTTGCAAAAAATCATTTGAAACAAACAGGATTGATCGCAGCAGGACTTTGTATGTTCTTTTTGTGCATATGCCTGTTATATGTTTCTATAAAATCCAATATGAACGGTAAAAATTTTTCCGAAAATCCCAGTTCTTGGACTTCGACGGAAATTTCATATAACAATCAGGATAAGTCGAAACAAATTCGTTTATCAGTTTGCTGCCTGTTGGTCGTTGTGATACGCTCATATATTGGAATGACTGTTTCCTTCTCCTGGAAAACAACAGTGTCTCTTGGTTTACTTGCCGTACTGGCAATTGTATTAGGAAAAATAGCAGGCGGTTTTCTTTCGGCAAGATATGGAATGGTAAAGACCATAGTTGTTTCCTTAACTGCCGCGGCTGTTTTCTATCTGTATGCAGAAATAAGCTTGTCCGGTCTTGGCGCGTTATTTTTATTTAATATGACAATGCCTATTACCTTATATTTGATGTTGAAAACCTGGAAACAGATGCCCGGATTTTCATTCGGATGTTTGACCCTTGCCTTATTTTTGGGCTATCTGCCAGTATATTTTGAATGGCAGCCAGATATAAAAGGAACTGTAATCGGATGTATAGGCAGTATCGTATCTGTGCTGCTGTTACTGATAGGTATGGGCAAAGAGGGAATTTATGGATGAAATCGAATTAATTAAAATGTTTGGCATATCCTTGTTTTTCACAATGATTGTGGAAATCACAGTGTCAATTGCTTTTGGAATATATAGGGTCAGACAGATAATGCTTGTAATATTGATCAATATCCTTACAAATCCTCTTGCAGTATTTTTCTATTGGATTGGAAGTATGTATGTATTCGGATTTTTACATTTGGGAATGCAATTGGCAATTGAATGTATGGTAGTGACAGTAGAAGCTTTGATTTATTGCAGTTTCTCAAAAAAAGAAATGTATAAAATAAAAAATCCAATTTTATTTGCAGTTACGTCAAATATATGTTCCTGGTTGTTTGGAATTTGTATATTGTCATAATCGGATCTTATTTTATTGAGAAAAAAGGTAGGTATAGGTTATATGAAAAAATGGATTTATCTTATCAGTATATATTTTTTTTGCGTCATTGGCGCGCATACTGTAAAAGCAGATATTATATGGGAGCCGGAGGATTCTTTTTATAAAAATCATTCGGATGAATGTACCTATGTGGGGCGTAAATTTATTGCAAACGGGCCGGATGGAATAGTTTTGGTCTATAAAAATCCGGAATCGTCAAAGGTCAAGGTTCGTTGGCAAAATGGTGAAAAAGTCTGGATTGATTATACCTATCAGGATGCAGATGGAATTACCTGGGGAATTTCTAAAAAATTGGGTTGGGCGCCAATGGACTATATGGATCCTGTGTACGATAACATAGCTTTTCAGGAGGAATTTGAAGCAGAGATCAAAAAAGAAGAAGGCCTATTGGATGAACAATATATACAAAATGAAATTTATTTTTGGGAATATCCCGGATCCAAAGATTTTTTTCTGGTTTCCCCAAAGGATTTTGAAGAAAACCTGCCAACTTACCAAGCAGTATTCGTAGATGAACAGGGAAAAAGCTGGGGATATGTAAACTATTATTACGGATATAGGGATACATGGATTTGCTTGGATCAGCCTACAGATGATATCAATCAGCTATATCCCAATGGACTGCCAAAACGTGGCGAACAAACAGTCGAACGTAAATTCGAAGGAGAACGAATAGAGCCGAATTCCAATCATAATCTGATTATATTTGTCGGATTGCTTGTTATGGGAGTTGTACTGATTACAGGATTGTTGCTAATTGTTTGGAGAAGAAAGTGATAAAAAAATCAAGTAAAATAAGGTAACAACAAAATAAAACCTACCGTCTCGCACAACACAGTCAAACAGGGGTATACGGGCGATGCGTTGTAACGGGGTTTAGGGTTACTTAAGTATCCCGTATCACAACCAGCAATGCCCTGCCATGGATGGCAGGGCAAGCCGCAATACGCCTGGATGGCGTTTTTGCGGCGGTAGCGTACGTATCCAACATCCTCACGGGATACTTTAGAAACCCTTACCCCCGTCACACAGCATCGTCCGTATACCCCTGTTTGACGATCGTATAGAGAAGAATAAAAAAGGAGCGTCCCATATGTACAATTCCATTCTATTCGACCTAGACGGAACCCTGACCGATCCTGGCGTCGGCATCACAAATTCCGTATCTTATGCATTAAAAAAATACTGTATAACAGTTACAAACCCTAAAGAATTATTCCGTTTTATCGGTCCTCCACTGCACGAGTCTTTTGAAATCTTTTATCATTTTTCGCCGGAAAAAGCAAAAGAAGCAGTGGAATACTACCGGGAATATTACAGCGATCGCGGCATTTATGAAAATATCTTATATCCAGGAATCGAAGATCTTCTAAAACAGTTGAAAGAATCGAATAAACATCTGATCGTAGCGACATCAAAACCAGAAAAATACGCCAAACAAATTATCGATCACTTTGCGTTGACTAAATATTTTGATTATATTGCAGGAGCCAATATGGACGGGAGCAGGACGAAAAAAAGTGAAGTGATATCTTATGCCATAGCCTCCCAAAAGATAAAGGAGCTTTCCCAAACCGTGATGATAGGAGACAGGGAATACGATATATTAGGGGCAAAGCAAAATGGAATCGATGCGTTGGGCGTACTTTATGGCTATGGCGTATACCAGGAGCTTGCAGACGCCGGTGCGGATTACATCGCAGAGAAACCGAAGGATATACTAAATATTATCTTATCTAAGTAAATTTACAAAACCTTTACAATGAAATCTGTTTTTTTATCGGATATTCCTATATAATGTAGGCAATAAAAATTAGTTTAGGATGGATGTGCCTATGAAAAAAATATTAGTGATTGAAGATGAAATTGCCATCAATGATTTGATCTGTATGAATCTTGAAATTGCGGGTTATCAACCGATCCCATTTTTGGATGGAGATGTGTTCAGCAATCATTTGACTCAAGAAGATAATTATGATTTGGCGCTGCTGGATATTATGCTGCCTGGAAAGGATGGATTTGTATTATTGGAGGAATTGAAGGCGCATCAGATTCCGGTGATCTATTTGACGGCAAAAGGCGATTTACCTAGTAAAGTAAAAGGCTTAAGGAGTGGAGCGGAGGATTATATTGTAAAACCGTTTGAAATGCTGGAGCTATTGGTGAGGATTGATAATGTATTAAAACGCTTTATAAAAAGTGAAGCGGAAGAAATATGCATTAAAGATGTGATTATCAATGAAAAAAAGCGTACGGTGTATAAAAATGGAATAGAAATTTCTATGCAGCCGATGGAATTTGATTGTTTACTGGCATTTTGGAAGTGCAGGAATCGGGTGATGACCAGAGAACAGATCTTAAATATTCTCTGGGGAGTAGATTTTGAGGGGGAGAGCCGGACGGTAGACGTCCATGTAGGAAATATCCGTAAAAAGCTGGATTTTTCAGATGTGATTATTACGGTGCCAAGGGTCGGATATCGTATGGAGGTTTCAGAATGAATATGATAAAAAAAATAGCTTTGACTGCGTCGATCTTGTTATTTGTTTTGGCGCAGGCTTTTTCTTTTTATGTCATATATATTAGCCATCAGGAAAAAATTGAGCTGTTAAAAACACATGAAGGGAATATGTTTGAAAAAGCCATTCAGGAATTTCGAAGAGAACTTTCAAAGGGAACGTATGATCCGTTTGTACAAAGCCATGTGGTGACCTATTTTTTTCGTAAATATATGCCGGAGGGCTCCGCCATCTATTATGGAGAAAAAGAATTATTTAACAGCAGCAGCTATACGTTGAGTATTGAAAATTTAGAGTTTAGTGAGGAAGCGTATCCATGTAACTATAAGTTGGAAAAAATCAATGGACATTATCTTCAGATTTATTTTATGGAATCGGATCCGCCTTGGCCCAATATCAAGCATGACGAAAGGTATGTTTTTTTTCATGTAAAAGATATTACGTCCCTATTTCAAAAGAGCTTTTATTTTATGATTCGGGAAATGCTGATTGCTTTTTTTGCATCTTTTGGCATGGGACTGCTTCTGATTTATCTGATTAAAAAAATTACCAAGCCGTTACAGGCAATCAATGAAGCGCAGAGACAATTAATCGGCAGTATGTCGCATGAATTAAAAACGCCTTTAACGGCTATCCGGGGATATTCTGAAACCTTGCTTGGCGTCAGGCTTTCAAAGGTTCAGGAAGAAAAAGCCCTTTTGTACATTAACCATGAAAGTGCAAGGCTTTCACGTCTTTCAGAAAAGATGATGGAATTGACAAAATTATATGAACCGGAATGTAAGATTTTGTTACAGGAGGTTTCAATAGAAAAATTGTTTGAGGCGGTTACGAATAGTGTGGGACATAGGATATCGGAAAAAGGGATGAAATTCATTTGGGAGGGGAATTTTCAGGAAAAGAAAATGTTTTTGGACGAAGATTTGATGACCAGCTTTTTCATTAATTTGATCAATAACAGCATCATGGCGTCTAAAGAGGGAAGTCGTATTTTTATAGGCGCAGACGACCATAGGCTTTGGGTAAGGGACGAGGGATGTGGAATTCCAATCGAAGAAGTGGATAAAGTAAAGAAAGCATTTTATCGTGTGGATAAATCCAGATCGAGAAAAAGCGGAAATATGGGACTTGGACTTGCACTGTGTGAACAGATTGCGACGGTTCATCAGGGATGTATGCAGATAGAGAGCGAGGTGGGAAAAGGCACAAAAGTTGTCTTTACAGAACGTTTACAATAAGATGAATATTTGTAAATGAAAGATAAGTAGAATGTTCTTATAACTGATAGATACCCTCAGTAGACAAGGCGTGCGTTCTTTTGTTTGCTGAGGGAATTGTAAACGGATAACAGGAGGTAAGGATGAAAAGAAGAGCAGTAACAGTATTCTTATGCTTTAGTATGAGTTTTCTTTGTTTGGCCGGTTGTGAAAAGACCCCGGAGGAATCAATTGTAAGAGAAAAAGGAACGGACAATACAAAAAAGTATGAAAGTGGAGACAATGCGGACGATTTGCTCCGCAAACAGCTTAATGCTCCCGAGCATTATAAAAATGAAGCAAGTTATGAAAACGGCGGCTTGATCATTGATACGGATGCAGATGTTATAGTGCCGGAGGTCAGTGCGGTACATACTTATGAGGTTACGGCAAAAGAAGTGAATCAGGATCTGATCGATACAGTGACAAATGTATTTTTTGAAGATGAGACGGTTTATCATGCATTTTCATATGGTGAGTGGACGAAAGATGATTATCAGGAACGGATTACTTTGTTAAAAAAATATAAGGCGGAAGGAAATTTGGATCCATATCATTTCGGGAAAGATGAGAACGGAAATTATTATTTTAATATAGATGATGAAATTGCAAAAAGCGAAGAGGCCATTCAAAGCGCGCCGGATGAAAGAAAAAAAGAAGCGGTAATACCAGCCTTCGGTCTGGAGTATTCAACTGGTAAAGAACAGTTAAAAGAGAAAGATGAGAATCATTTTGACGGCGTTGTGGAAGCATCTGATGGTATTTATGATTATGAGATTAGTTATTTAATGAAACCAGATGTAAAGTTTCTGATTACCAAGAAAAAGAACGATCTGGCGGATCCGTTAGAATTTACAGACTGGACAGAAGGGGAATATGTCATGAATAATTTCGATGACAGCTATATTTCGGAAGAAGCGATTCAAGATAAGCTCAATATATCATTGGAAGACGCCCAAAAAATTGCGGAAGAAAAGATAGAAAAGCTGGGATGGGATTTAAAAGTTTACGATTGGGATTACAGCGTGTTCTGCCATGGAGAAGAAGGGGTCAGAGAGGAAAATATGCTGGATGCCGGATATCTGTTTTATTTTTCCAGGGAACTGGAAGGTGTTCCGATTACGCATACGGCTTCTTATGGCGGATCCTTGGAGGATATGGACAGTACGCTGGTTCCATGGAGCTATGAGCGGTGCAGCGTCATTGTCGGAGACGATGGAATACAACAGGTAGAAATTTATAATCCCTATGATATTGGAAAGGTGCAGACAGAAAATGTCAAATTGATGGATTTTGATCAGATTGCAGAGATCTATGAGCAGATGATGGAAGTGTCAAATGCAGATATTACAAATTATGAAGCGAATAGAAAATATCATATTCGGAAAATTGTGTTGGGTTATACCAGAATATACGATCCGACAAAAAACAATGAACAAGGAATGTTAGTTCCGGCCTGGGATTTTTTTGGAGCTTTTGATTCTAAGGATTTAGAAGGAAATCTGTTGGCGCAAAATTCAGGAGAACGGTCGACGCAAAGCCATATGACGATTAATGCCATAGATGGGACAGTGATTGACCGGGGATTAGGATATTAAAAGAATGGAAGGAACTGTTTATATGAGGAGAAAAGCGTTTTTCCTGATTTTTTGCATTTGTAGCGGAATGTTGGCAGGATGCGAAAAAACGCCGGAGGATACAATCGTCAAAAAGAAAGGGGCGGAAAGCATTCGGGAATATCAAAGTACGGAACATATGGGAAGTGCATTATATAAAAACTTAGGCGTTCCAAAGCGCTATAAAAACCAATCTGTTTATGAAAACGGAAGGCTGGTAATTGATACGGACGCAGATGTGTTGGTTCCGGATGTAGAGAATATCAGTACTTATTCGGTATCAGCAAAAAATGCGGATCAGAAAATGATTGATTTTGTAACGGACGTATTTTTTCCGGATGCAAAATTTTATCACAGTGAGGACTATAACACTTTGACAAAAGAGGAGTGTCAGCAAAAAATAACGGAGTTGAAAAAATATCAAGCGGATGCAAATCTGGATCCCTATCATTATGGAAAGGATAAAAATGGAGATTATTACTTTAATTTGGAGTCACGGATTGCATATTATGAGGAAAATTTAAAAAATGCCCCAAATGAAAAATCAATGGAAGAAATTTGTCCGTCTTTTGGCCTCGATTATCCGGTTTATGACGACAATAATATGCTAAAAAAAGAGATACTAGAGGATTTTTTTTATGGGACGGCAGAAGCAAAAGACGGGATCTACAATTATAGTATCAGCAATGGCAAACCAGATTTAGAATTTAAAATTGAAAAACAATGGGATCATCAAATCGGTTTGTTTGAGCCTGTTTATGAGATAACTGGGGAACAAATCATGGACAGCGGAGATTGCACGGATCATATGTGGACTAAAGATGAAATAGAAAAATATATCCATATATCCTATGAAGATGCAGAAAAAATAGTATTGGAAAAAATAAATAATTTGGATATGAATTTTACAGTTTATGGCTGGGATTACAATTTATTCTATCATGGAACTGAAATAATGAGTGAAAGCAATATTTTAGACGGCGGATATATTTTTTATTTTAGCAGGGAAGTGGACAATGTACCGATTACTTATACAAGTATTTGGGGCGGTGGCTTAGAGGATATAGACAGTACGCTGGAACCATGGCGATACGAACGCTGTATAGTCATTGTTGGCAGTGATGGAATCCGCGGCGTAGAGCTGCAAAATCCCTATGAGATTGGGCAGATACAGACTCAAAATGTAAAAATGATGGATTTTGACAGTATGATTCGTATTTATGAGCAAATGATGGAAATATCCCATTCAGATCTGCCAATAGATGAAAAATTGAGAATGTATCATATTCGAAAAATTACATTAGGATATTGTAGAATTTATGATCCAACGGTAAACAATACTGCCGGACTTTTGGTTCCCGTCTGGGATTTTTTTGGTGAGTTTGATCTGGATAGCGAAAATGAGTCGTATCAAAATTCCGGAGAACATTCCATCCGTAGCCTGTTAACAATTAATGCAATAGACGGTACGGTGATTGATCGGGAATTGGGGTATTAAAATTATGGGAGTATGCAGACAGATTGCTATTCTTGTCAGATGGAATTTTTTGGGTTTCCATAAAAATCCAAGAATCATTATGACGTTTTTCTTTTCGTTTATTCTTTGTTTTTTCTTGAGCGATCGGGTTATGACGGTAGCGGAATATTATGAATCTCCAATGCAGGCATTGGAACCGTTTATCTGGACTTTTGGAGATGCGACTTCTATATTGCTGTGTGCGCTGCTTTTGATCCTGCTGTTTATGGATTTGCCAAAATTAAGTCCATTTATGCCTTATATGTTGCTGCGGACGAAAAAAAACAGATGGCTTTTAGCGCAGATTATCTATATATTTCTGGTCACGTGTTTTTATATGCTGTTTGTATTTTTGGTAACTAGCGTACTTTGTATGAAAAAAACGTATCCGGGAAATATATGGAGCAAAACGGCAGCGCTGCTTGCTTATTCTGAAATGGGAAAAAAGCTGTCTGTTCCATCCACGGTAAAAGTTATGGAAAGTACCAGTCCTATGGTATGCGGTGTGCAGATCATGCTGTTACTGATCGGTTATGCATTGACATTAAGTCTTTGGATGTTATTGTTTCAAATGAAGGCCGGAAAAAAAGCCGGCATTGCAGCAGGATTGGCTTACAGTCTGTTTGGCTTTTTACTTAATCCAAAAGTATTGGCGGCGCTGCTGCATAAGGAAGATTATCAGATGTTTCAGATTCGCAGAATTACGGGGTGGATAAGTCCTCTAAATCATGCGACATATGGGATGCATGATTTTGGATATGATATCCTGCCTTCTATCTGGCAGTCTTATCTGTTATTTTTCTTCCTGTCATTGTTGTTGGCGTTATTGTCCGCTTTGATATTAAAAAAATACAATTTCAGTTCTTTTACCGGGGAATCGCTATGAAAGAGTTGTTACGTGAAAAAGGTTTGTGGATTTCGTCATGGATATTTCTGTTTGTTTTGTTCCTGGGTTTTCCGTTTTCTCAGATTGAGACGCCTTTGAATACAGGCAGTTTTATAAAATTTTATCAGGAAATGCTCCACGCACAGGCGGTCTTGTTTTTTATTCCAATTCTGTCTGTGCTGCCGGTGGGAGCCGCTTACGTTAAAGATTCTTCGAGTGGATTTTTAAAATTTTATATTACAAGAATGAATCGAATGGAATATATCAAAAGAAAAACATATCAGATCTATATGGGAGGGTTTTTACCATTTTTCTTTTCCGGCATGACAGCTTTTTTGATTTGTTTTTTATTTTTATTTCCTCTTGAGATTGCAGGAAACTTTTTGTGGGAGGATTTTTTTGAAACGCTTCTTCTGCTACTGCGGATTTGTCTGACAGGTGGGATTTTAGCAGAAATATCAGGGATTTTTGCTGTATTATGTTGCAATTATTATATGGCTTATGGCTTACCGTTTGTCTGTTACTATATGCTTGTCATTTTAAAAGAACGTTATTTGCCGGATATGTATGCAATGTATCCGGGAGAATGGATTGTTTTTGAAAAAGGTTGGGGAGCGGATGGAAGTGGAATATGGATTTTTTTTGCTGTTTTTTCTTTGACAGCGCTATGGATGCACTCGTTATTGCTGTATGTGAGGCTGCAAAAGATTTGAAAAAAGGAGAGTCCAAAAATGCCTTATATAGAAATAGATCATGTCGTAAAAAGATTTGGAGAGGATACGGTTCTACATGATATTTGCGTTACTATGGAACAAGGTAAGGTATATGGAATTTCAGGCAATAACGG
>CAOJLW010000038.1 GCA_948438565.1 uncultured Lachnospiraceae bacterium
AAAAGAGGAGATGGAAACATGAATGTATTGGTCATTAATTGTGGCAGTTCTTCTTTAAAATATCAAGTCATTCATTCTGACAGCGAAGAAGTGCTCGCAAAGGGGATTTGTGAACGAATCGGAATTGACGGCAGGTTGGTTTACCAGCCAAAGGATGGCGAAAAAGAAATTACCGAGGCGTCGATGCCTACGCATACGGAAGCGGTTCGTATGGTCTTGGATGCGTTAGTAAACCCCAAGACAGGCGTGTTGGAAAGTTTAAATGCCATTGACGCGGTTGGGCATCGGCTGGTGCATGGCGGTGAGAAATTTGCCAGCTCTACGCTTTTAAATGAACAGGTGATACAAGCGGTCGAAGAGTGCTCGGATCTGGCTCCGCTGCATAACCCGGCCAATTTGATTGGCGTACGCGCGTGCCAGGAAGTATTGCCAAACGTGCCTATGGTCGGCGTGTTTGATACGGCGTTTCATCAGACGATGCCGCAGGAGGCCTATTTGTATGGCATACCGTACAGCTATTATGAAACATATAAGGTCCGTAAATACGGGTTCCATGGAACCAGTCACAGCTATGTGTCCAAACGGGCGGCGGAGATTTTAGGCAGGCCGTATGAACAGTTAAAGACGATTGTCTGTCATCTGGGCAATGGCGCCAGCGTCTGCGCTGTAAAAAATGGCCGTTCCGTCGATACCTCTATGGGGTTGTCCCCATTGGAAGGGTTGATCATGGGGACGCGTTCGGGCGATATCGATCCTTCCGCCGTGGAATTTTTGGCCAAAAAAGAGGGTCTTACAATGGAAGGCATTATGAATGTTTTAAATAAAGAATCCGGCGTCTATGGCCTTTCGGGTTTGTCCAGTGATTTCCGCGATCTGGATCAGGCGTCTACCGAAGGCAATGCGCGCGCAAAAATTGCCGTGGATGCATTCTGTTACCGGACTGCAAAATATATCGGCGCCTATGCCGCGGCAATGAATGGCGTCGATGCGATTTGCTTTACTGCGGGCGTAGGCGAAAATGACGGAAAGGTTCGCGCTAAAGTGTGCAGTTATCTGGGGTATCTGGGCATTACGTTGGATGAGAAAGCCAATCAGGCGCGTGGAGAAGAAATCCGGCTGTCCACACCGGATTCCAGCGTGACGGTGTTATTGGTGCCGACCAATGAAGAGCTTGCTATCTGCCGGGAGACAGTTGCAATGATACAACATAATTAAGAAGGGAGAAGGATACAGTATGAAATATTCAATTGAAGGCGAACCATTGCCAGTGGTTATTTGTGAATTGGATTCCAATGAAAAGATGATTACGGAAAAAGGGGCGATGTCCTGGATGTCCCCGAATATGAAGATGGAAACGGTAGGCGGCGGCGTCGGCAAGATGTTTGGCAGGATGTTTAGCGGAGAGAGTATGTTTGTCAATCACTATACCGCAATGGGCGGGCCGGGGATGATTGCATTTGCCTCCAGTTTTCCGGGCGCGATCCGTGCGTTTGAAATTGCTCCGGGACGCGAGATCATCTGTCAAAAGACCGCGTTTTTGGCTTCAACGGCCAATGTGGAGCTGTCTGTTTTCTTCCAGAAAAAAGTCGGCAGCGGCTTATTTGGCGGAGAAGGATTTATTATGCAGAAATTATCCGGAGAGGGCGTGGCGTTTGTCGAATTTGACGGATATATTAAAGATTATGAGCTGGCCGCAGGCCAGTCGATCGTAGTGGATACCGGCTATCTGGCCGCTATGGACGCTACCTGTTCTTTGGAAATCCAAAAGGTTCCGGGCGTGAAAAATATGCTGTTCGGCGGTGAAGGCGTATTTAATACGGTGATTACCGGCCCCGGACGGGTATTGTTGCAGTCGATGCCGATTGGACAGATGGCAGGCACCTTGATCCCGTATTTGCCGTCAGGAAGGTAATCTTATGGCGTTACAGTATATTTTGGGCAATTCTGGCTGTGGAAAGACCCGCTATCTCCATGATACCATGCTAAAAATGGCAAAGGCAAATCCCAAAGGACATTTTTTAATGATAGCGCCGGAGCAGTTTACGATGCAGACGCAGAGGGCGTTGGTAGAGATGCATCCCGGCCACAGTATTATGAATATCGATGTATTGAGCTTTAACCGGCTGGCATACCGTATTTTTGACGAGCTTGGGAGTTCTTGCCGTCAGGTTTTGGAGGAGACCGGCAAAAATCTGGTTTTGCGGCGTGTGGCGCAGGAGCAGGAAAAATCGTTGACCGTCCTCAAAAAAAATATGAAGAAGATGGGGTATATCGGCGAAGTCAAGTCCCTGTTGTCGGAGCTTGCACAATATAATGTAACGCCGTCACAATTATCTGAGGCGATTGAAAAACTTCCGGAAGGAAGTTTTTCTTATAAGCTTTCCGATATTTTCACCATGTACCAGGGATTTTTGGATTTTTTGGAGGGCCGTTTTGTGACGGCGGAAGAGGTCTTGGAGCTTTTGGCCGACGTGGCGGAACAGTCCGAGATATTGCGTGGCAGCGTGATTGCCTTTGACGGCTTTACCGGCTTTACGCCCATTCAAAACCAATTGCTGCGAAAGCTTTTAAGCGTGGCTGGCGCCGTATATGTGACCGTGACGATCGATATACGGGAAAATCCCTACCATTGCGCCGGCAGCCATGAATTGTTTGCGATGAGCAAAAAAATGATCCGGTCTTTACAGGAGATGGCGGATGATCTGCATATCCCCGTGAAAGAGCCGGTATTTTTAAACCATACGGCGTGCAGCCGTTTTCATGCTTCAGAAACGCTGATGTTTTTGGAACAGAATTTATTCCGCAGTCAGGGCAGACGGTTTCGATTGCCGGATACCGATCGGGATATCCGGATCCACAGCTTAAAAAATCCCAGGGAGGAGCTGCATTTTGCGGCGCGTCAGATCGAACGGCTGGTGCGTACGGGCGGATACCGTTACCGGGACATTGCCATTGTCTGTGGGGATTTGCCGGCCTATGCCAACTATGCCGGAGAGGTGTTTCGGAAATACCGAATACCATTGTTTTTGGATCAAAAGACGACGATTGTATTCCATCCGTTTATTGAGTTCCTGCGAGCCGCGATTGAGGCGGCGCTCTATGATTTTTCCAACGAAAGCATTTTTCGCTATCTTCGGAGCGGCCTGTCGCAGATACCTTCGCAGGAAACGGATGCGCTGGAAAACTACTGTATTGCGGCGGGCGTCCGCGGGTGGAAAAAGTGGAGCGGGGCGTTTTGTTATCTGCCGAAAGGGTATGATTCCAATTCTTTGTCGGATATCAATGCGATCCGTCAAAAGGTGGCGGAGCAGTTTGCGGATCTGTATGCGTCTTTACGGAAAACAGACATAACGGTACGACAGCAGACGCAAGCGCTTTACCGTTTTATCTGCGATCGGGACGTTGAGCGTCAGTTAAGGGACAAAGAGCTGTATTATGAAGCGGTTGGCGATTTAAAAAACGCCAAAGAATATGCGCAGATTTACAGGATTGTGATGGAGCTGTTTGATAAACTGGCCGATCTTTTGGGGGACGAGGTGATGTCGCTTGAGGAATACGCCCGTATCTTAGACGCCGGATACGAAGCGGCTAAAGTGGGGGTTCTGCCGCCCGGGCATGACCGGGTGGTGTTTGGAGATATGGAACGGACCAGGCTGGACGATATCCGGGTATTATTTGTGGTCGGGGTCAATGACGGACTGATTCCAAAGGCAAGCATTTCAGACGGCATTCTGTTGCAGTCGGAACGGGAGCAGCTTGCCCAAATGCAGTTGGAGCTTGCGCCTACGGCCAGGGAAAAAGCCTTTATCCAGAAGTTTTATTTGTATTTAAATCTGACCAAGCCAAGCGAAAAGCTCTATCTGTCCTATGCGCGGGTAGACGGGAGCGGAAAGGCTCTGCGCAGCTCGTACCTAATCCATGCCATGGAAAAGCTCTTTGTAAACCTGACGGTATGCGAAGTGGAAAAAGAAGATTGGAAAGAACGGATTGTGACGCCCGAAAATGCCAGAGATCTGTTGATTGAAGGATTGGCGGAGGCCGCAGGCCGGACGCCAAAGGGATCAGAAGCGTCCGTATCCTATTGGGCGGCGCTCTGCCGCTGGTATTTGGGGCAGGAAGAATGGAAGCAGGAGGTTGGCCGGCTTTTACAAGCCGCCGATATAAAGCATCGGGATCTGCCGATTCCGGCGGCGGTGGCCAAAGCGCTCTATGGCACGGTTTTGGAAAACAGCGTTACAAGGCTGGAGCGGTTTGCGTCCTGCGCCTTTGCACACTTCCTTTCCTATGGCTTAAAGCTCAGAGAGCGGAGCGAAAGCGGTTTTTATGCGGTCGATATCGGAAATATCTTCCATGAGACGTTACAGTATTTTGCGGAAGGGATTCGGCAAAGGAATTACAGCTGGTTTACGGTAACCCAGGAAGAGAGCGAAGAGCTGCTGCAAGAAGCAATGGAACGGGCATTGGGGGAAAACCACAACCTTGCCCTGTATGAAAATGCGCGGAGCAGTTATGCGAAGGAGCGGATGTACCGGATTTTAAAACGTACGATCCATGCGTTATTGTACCAGGTCAGACAGGGGCGGTTTGTGCCTGACAGCTTTGAAGTGTCTTTTTCGTATGTGGAGGATTTAAAAGCGGTGAATTTTCAGCTGAGCGAAGAGGAGATGATGCGCTTAAGGGGCAGGATCGATCGGATTGACACGTGTCTGGATCAGGACAAGCTCTATGTGAAAATTATTGACTATAAATCGGGCAATACCAGCTTTCAATTTTTAAATGTCTATTATGGCTTACAGCTACAGCTGGTCGTGTATATGAATGCGGCGTTGGAGCTGATGGAAAGGCGGTATCCGGAGTGTCAAGTGGCTCCGGCAGGAATTTTTTATTATCATGTCAACGATCCCTTGGTGGAATCGGAGGACGACGTCAGTGAGGAAGCGATTTTGGATCGGATTTTTGGAGAATTAAAATTAAACGGCGTCGTCAATGCGGACAGGGACGTACTGGCCAATTTGGATCTGTCCCTAAAAGACGCCGCCAGTGTGGATTCCAGTGTCATTCCGGCAGGGTTCAATAAAGACGGCAGCTTAAAAAAAGCTTCAAAAACCATGGAGGCGGAAGATTTTGCCGCGCTTTCCTCTTATGTCAATGAAACGATTCTGCGTTTGGGACAGCGGATGGTAAACGGAGATATTGCCGTTTCACCGTTTGCGCTTGCAGGCCGCAGCGGGTGTGATTATTGTGAATTTCGCGCCGTTTGCCAGTTTGACGCACGGGTGCCTGGTTTTGCGTACCGCCGCTTACAGGATTTGTCAAAAGAGGAGTTTTTGGCCAGGATCAAGGGGGTGGACGCCTAGATGGGTATGAAGTGGACAAAAGAACAGATGCAGGTGATCGCTCTGCGGGATAAAAATCTGCTGGTGTCCGCCGCAGCGGGTTCCGGCAAGACTGCGGTTTTGGTCGAGCGTATTATAGGCAGGATTTTGGATCCGGCGCATCCGGTCGATATTGACCGGATGTTAATTGTTACGTTTACTTCTGCGGCTGCGGCGGAAATGCGCGCCCGTATCGGCAGCGCGATTGACGCCGCCTTAGAACGCGATCCGGCCAATGCCCATTTGCTGCAACAGTCGACGTTAATTCACCATGCGCAGATTACGACGATTCACAGCTTTTGCCTGTATTTAATCCGGAATTATTTTCATCAGGTAGATTTAGAGCCGAATTTTCGGATTGCGGAGGAAGGGGAGTGCAGCCTGCTGCAAGAGGATGTGATGGCCGATGTGCTCAATCGCAATTATGAGAAAAAAAGCTCTGAATTTTTGCAATTTGTGGAATGCTTTGCGACCGGGAAAAAAGACGACGGCCTAAAGGATATGATTTTAAAGCTATATCATGTGGCAATGAGCAATCCCTGGCCAAAAGAATGGCTGGCAAATATGCTGGAACAGTATCAGTTTGACGATCTTACCGATTTGAGCCAAAAACCCTGGATGCGCGCGCTGACGGACTATCTGCATAAGATCTGCGCAAGCTTGGCTGAAATGGCGGAACAGAATCTACGACTGGCACAAAAGCCGGACGGCCCGTTGTATTTGGAAGAGACGGCAAAACGGGATCTGGCTGGGATGAGAGCTCTGTCAGGGGCGAGCGGTTATTCGGATTTGGCCGACGCATTGTCCGGATTTCGTTTTGAGCGGCTTTTGGGAAAGCGTGGGTATGACGGGGATCAAGAGGCGCTGGAACGCTTGAAAGCCTGTCGGGAAGAAATGAAAGGGGTGATTAAAAAGCTCAAAGAAGATTTCTTTTTTTCCGATATGGAGGAAATGGCGAGGCGGCTTCGGGCGATGGCTCCCGTAGCGACGGAGCTGGTACGATTGACCGGGGAATTTATGGATGCCTACGATGCAAAAAAGCGTAAAGAAAATCTGCTGGATTTTGACGATTTGGAACATTTTGCATTAAAAATTTTGGTGGACGAAGAGATCAAGGAGCCGACGGAAGTGGCGATTAGCTGTAGAGCGCTGTTTGCCGAGGTGATGGTGGATGAGTATCAGGACAGCAATCTGGTGCAGGAGAGTTTGCTTGCGGCAGTTTCCGGAGAACCGGACGGACGCTACAATCGTTTTATGGTCGGTGACGTCAAGCAGAGTATTTATCGTTTCCGTCTGGCAAGGCCAGAGTTGTTTATGGAAAAATACGATACGTATAAGACAGACGATCCGGCTTTTGCCAAGGTGGAGCTGCATAAAAATTTTAGAAGCCGCAGGGAGGTTTTGGAATTTATCAACGGAATTTTTTTCCGGATTATGAAAAAAGATCTTGGGAATGTAGCGTATGATGAGGCTTCGGCCCTTTATCCTGGCGCCGAATATCCGGAAAGCAATGATATGCAGCCGGAGCTGCTTTTGGCTGACAGTGACGATCCGCTGTTGGATGAAGCCGGACTTGGCGATCCGATCCGTCTGGAAGCCGAATTGGCCGCGGCCAGAATACGCCGGATGATCCGGGAACAGACGGTAACGGACGCAAAAACCGGCAGGCTGCGTCAAGCGAAGTATTCGGATATTGTGATTTTGCTGCGCAGCTTTGGCAGCTATGCGGATACTTTTTTAGAGGTTTTAGAGCAAAAAGGCATTCCGGCGCACGCAGCGTCCAAAACGGGGTATTTTCAGGCGCAGGAAGTGCAGACTGTGTTATGCTTGCTGCGGGTGTTGGATAACCCCAGGCAGGATATTCCGCTTGCTGCCGTGCTGCGTTCGCCGATTGGCGGCTTTTCGGATGAAGAATTAGCCGTTGTCAAGGCGGCGGGCGGGGAAGCGCCGTTTCATTGTTGTGTGCTGGAACCGCAGCAAGAGAAGCTTTCCCAGGAGATATTTGGAAAATTGCAGACTTTTTTACAAACCTTATCCAATTTCCGGGGACTGGTGGCAGAGCTTCCCATCCATGATCTGCTCTGCCGGCTTTTGGAGGATACCGGCTATATGGCCTATGCAGCGGCTATGCCGGGCGGGGAGAGAAGGCAGGCCAATCTTTATATGCTATTGGAAAAAGCCGCCGCTTATGAAGAAAGCTGCTATCGGGGATTGTTTCATTTTATACGGTATATGGATAAACTTCAGAAATATGAAGTAGACTATGGAGAAGCGGACGTTGTCAATGAGAACGCCAACGCCGTGCGGTTGATGACGATCCATAAGAGTAAGGGTTTGGAATTTCCGATTGTCTTTTTATGCGGGATTACCAAACCGTTTAATCGAATGGATACGAGAGGGCGGATGGTCATTCATCCGGATTTGGGGATCGGTTTGGATTATATCGATCCAAACCGCCGGATTTTTGGGACGACGATCTATAAAAAAGCCGTTGCCAGACAGATGGCGTTAGAAGACCAGGGGGAAGAGCTGCGTGTGCTCTATGTCGCATTGACCCGCGCCAAGGAAAAACTGGTGATCACAGGCGCCGCAAAAGGGATGCGGAAAAAAATGGACGCCCCGCCCCGGCTGACTTTTTTACAGCGCGCCAGGGCAGGCTCATATTTCGACTGGATCTATCCGGCGGCAGTTTTGGCCGGAGAGGAAAAACGGATCCAAATTTGGGGGGCGAACGAGCTGGTTACGGAAGAGGTGGAAAACCAATGGCAGGAAACAGAAGGCCTGGGCAGGCTTTTGGATCAGATTTCATGTCCAAATCCAAAAGCGGATCAGTTTGTACAGGAGCAGTTATCCTATCAATATCCGGATTTGCCAGAAACCACCCGCAGGACAAAATATGCCGTTTCGGAATTAAAGCACAGATCTAGGGAAGCCGTATGGGAAGAGGGGGAGACGCAGGCCGATACGCTGCAAAAAGATTTTGTCCCGTATGTCCCGCAGTTTGCAGGAGGCGAAAATCAAAAAAGTCAGGGCGCTTTGCGCGGGATTGCCATGCACCGCGCCGCCGCGTGCCTTCCTGTGGAGCTGTTGGCCGGGAATCCTGATTTGCCGCAGATTCTGGATGAACAGACCGAGATGCTTGTGAAACAGGGACGATTAAACGAAGAAATGAGCAAGCTGTTGCAGAAAAAAAAGCTGCTTTCTTTTTACCGTTGCGACCTTGCGCTGCGTATGAAGGCGGCGGCGAAACGGGGGGAGCTCTCCAGAGAGCAGCCCTTTGTGATGGGCAGGCCGGCAGACGAAGTAGAAGGGGACGGCAGCGACACGATGGTTTTGATACAGGGGATTATCGACGCATTTTTTATAGAGGACGGGGAGATTGTGCTGTTAGACTATAAAACCGATGCGGTTCGCACCAAACGTGCGTTGATCGAACGCTATCAAAAGCAGCTGGACTGGTACCAGAAGGCCCTAGAGTCCAATTTAGGCAGACCGGTGAAGGAAAAGGTCATCTATTCCTTTGCTTTAGAAAAGGCGATTTGGCTGCCGTAGTCCGTTACGACGCCTTTGAGTTGGCGCAAATCTTTGGAAACGCAATTTTCTGACATACGTTTACTATGATTAGATAAGGAGTGATTATGATACACTATATACTCGCTTCCGCATCTCCGCGGAGAAAAGAATTATTGGAACAGGCGGGCCTGAACTTTGAAATTATTCCTGCCTGTGGAGAGGAACGCATACGCTATACAAAGCCGGAAGAGGTCGTGATGGATCTATCCAGGCAAAAAGCGGAAGAAATTGCCAATGCGCGTGTAAATCAGGAGGATCCGGAGGTGATTATCGGCGCGGATACCGTTGTGGCGTTTGCCGATCAGATTTTGGGCAAGCCCAAGGATCGGGAGGATGCTTATCGAATGCTTTCGATGCTGCAGGGAAACAGACATCAAGTATATACCGGCGTTACGCTTATCCTCCGTAGCAAGGAGCAGACGCGGGTTCACAGTTTTTATGAAGAAACGGAAGTGATTATGCAGTCCATGAGCCAGGAAGAGTTACAGTGGTATATCGGAACGAATGAACCGTTTGACAAAGCGGGCGGTTATGGGATTCAGGGCAAATGCGCCGTATTTATTCGGGGCATTCATGGCAGCTATGACAATGTCGTGGGTTTGCCGGTGGCAAGGATTTATCAGGAAATGCATAAGCTTGGCATTGCTTTTTGCCGCAATTCATAATATAGTGTACTTATACTAAAAATAAAAGCTGAGGGATTTTTTATGGGAACATATGATGAGGAATGTTTAGAAGTGTTTTTGACAAAGCAGTTAAAATTATTTCGGGAAGAAGTGGCGTCGAATTTAGAGGAGGCCGAAGCGTTTTTGGAGGACTGTCTGGCCGTTGTGTGTCAAAGTCTGGATGAAGTGAAAGCATATTTTGAGGACGCCGGGATGGATATTGCCGGCATGAGCGATCAGGAGATCGAGGAAGCCAGTGAGGTGTTTGCGCTCTCCGGCGGCCGTTATCTGATCGTGGAAGGATAAAAATGGGAAGTTGGGACACGTATGAAGAGGAACAATAACAGGATAACAGCAGGCGCGCTTGCCCTGTCCCTTTGCCTGTGCGGTTGTCATATTGGCGGCAAACAGGTGATTTTAACGGGCGGGCCAGGCAGCCAGGATGTATTTCGGATTGGAAATAGTTGTTGTGAGCTGACCGAAGCGAAGGTGTATCTGGCCAATTTTCAAAATCTCTATGGCAAAAGCTATGGAATCGATCTGTGGGAGCAGTCGTTTCAAAAAGACAAGCTGACGGCCTATGTCAAAGAGGTGGCGCTTTCGGAAATGGCCAAAATTATCTGTATGGATCTGTTGGCGGACGAGCAGGGGGTTTTTCTGACCGAGGAGGAACTCCAGGCCGTAAAAGGCGCGGCGTCTACGTATTACCAGTCGTTAAGCGAAGCGGAGTTAGATTATACAGGGGCTTCCGAAGCGAATATTGTCTCTATGTATGAGGATTACGCACTGGCCAAAAAGGTCTACCAGTCGTTAACGATCAGCGTGGATGCGGAAGTCAGCGATGATGAAGCCAGGATTATGGAGGCAATGCAGATCTATGTCAAGGCCAAATCCGAGGCCAAGGAGGTCAAGGCCAAGTTAAAAGCCGGAGAGGATTTTGCCGCGATAGCCAGCAATTTTAACCAAAAGCCGGCGATTGAGATTACGTTTGGCAGAGGGGAATTGCCTCCAAAAGTCGAGGAAGCCGCTTTTGAATTAGATAATGGAGAGGTATCCCGTTGCATTTCTACGGACGACGGCTATTATTTTATCCAGTGCATCAATAAGTTCAACGTAGAGCTGACAGACGCGAATAAATCCAATATTGTAGAAGCCAGGGAAAAGGCGGCTTTTGACGATGTCTATGAGGCATTTGTGTCCGGACTTTCTTCCAATTTAAACCAGGACGTCTGGGACGGCGTCACGTTGGTTACGGATGGAAGTATCACTACGGATAGTTTTTTTGAAACGATTGAAGGCGCAATGGATTAAACTGCATATACTAAGAAAAAGAACGTTTGGAACGATTTGTCATGGATATCTATATTGTAAAAGCCGGCGATACCCTGTATCAAATTGCCGGCGCATATGGCGTGCCGTTTACAGAGATTGCTTTTTTGAACCAACTGACGGATCCTTACACGCTTGCGATTGGGCAGGCGCTTTTGATTCCCGTAAATGGGGCAAAGAGGGAGCGTCCGCAGGTGAAAGTCAATGGCTATGCCTATCCGTTTATTGACGATTTGACGCTGCGGCAGACGCTGCCGTATCTGACGGAGCTTTCCGTATTCTCCTATGGATTTACGACAGAAGGGGATTTGATACCGCCGGCATTGGAAGATATGTATATGATTGGACAGGCGCATATGTTTGGCGCGCTGCCGATTTTGACTTTAACTCCGCTTGGGGCAGACGGGCAGTTTAATAATCATCTGATTCACAGCGTGGTACAGTCTCAGGAAGCGTCGGCAGTCCTGATATCCGGCCTTGTGGAAACGGTGATTGCCAAAGGCTATGCCGGCGTTGATATTGATTTTGAATATATTTTGGCAGAGGACAGAGATGCTTTTACGGCATTTGTCCGCAGTGTGGCGAATGCGATGCATAAGATTGGCAGACAGACCTCCGTTGCCCTGGCCCCCAAGCAGTCTGCGGATCAAAAGGGATTGCTGTATGAGGGAAAGGATTACCGGGGACTGGGGGAAGCTGCGGATTACGTACTGTTAATGACCTATGAATGGGGGTATACCTACGGTCCGCCGATGGCAGTCGCGCCGATTTTTCAGGTGCGAAAAGTCGTGGAATATGCCCTGACCGAGATTCCGGCGGATAAAATTCGTATGGGCATCCCCAATTACGGCTATGACTGGCCGCTGCCGTTTGCACAAGGGGTGACAAAGGCACAAACGATCGGAAATGTGGAGGCTGTCCAGATCGCAGTAGCGCAGGGAGCGGACATTTTATTCGACGAACACGCACAGTCCCCTTATTTTTATTACGAAGAAGCGGGCGTCCGTCATGAGGTTTGGTTTGAAGACGCCAGGAGCCTGGAAGCGAAATTTGGCCTGATCCGCGAATATGGTTTAAATGGAGCCGGATATTGGCAGATTATGCGCTGGTTTCGGGCAAATTGGGCGCTGTTGGCCGATTGGTTTACGATTGTAAAAGAAGGAGCCGGCGTGGAGGATTAGATAAATAAAGTGTGCGCTTCGGCGCACACTTGCGTCGGAGCAAAGAGCCAATTGACCGTCTCACTTAGCGGCGCAATTTTTTTTATGCGCTTTTAGTTTTTTGATTGCCCAATCATAATGGCTCGCTGTGACGCTGACAAAATAAGAGCCTAATGTGCTTCCGCCGACCCATTTGTAAACGCCTTTTGTAAACAATTCGTCATTGGAAAAGGTTTCTGCTAGCTTTATGACCGCAGTGTGAGAATGATATAACCTGTTTTTTGCATCTTCCAGCGATGTGGACTGGTGTTTTTTCCAAAATTCCATATTCATGCCGCCATAGGTTTTCCAATTATAAGGCTCTGGAAGAAACGGTTTGTGATCGCCATTTTGATTGGAATGTACCCAATTCAGCAAAAGCTGATGCCATTCGTAGAGATGGATTAAAATATCACGAAGATTTTTATCTCTTTTCCAATGAGCTTCTTTCTTTTTTTCATCATCCGAAAAATCGAAAGAAGTGGACAATTCCTGATCGGTCAGTCCCAAAATAAGAGAGTGTAGCTTTTCATAATTCGTAGTCGCCGCTGTCAGTAAATCTGTCTGAGTGGTTGCTCTGCCCATATGCATATTCCTTTCTTTGAGATTGCACGTCTTTTCCGCTTTCTC
The DNA here is from genome assembly GCA_948438565.1 of uncultured Lachnospiraceae bacterium. Classification (GTDB taxonomy): domain Bacteria; phylum Bacillota; class Clostridia; order Lachnospirales; family Lachnospiraceae; genus Roseburia_B. The sequence continues at coordinate 12,772 of CAOJLW010000038.1, forward strand.
CTGTTGGTTCCATTCAAATTTCAGTTACAGCAGATCGGAAGAGCGTCGTGTAGGGAAAGAGTGT
>CAOJLW010000039.1 GCA_948438565.1 uncultured Lachnospiraceae bacterium
TATTCTGCCTGATTTCCTGCATAATCTCTTCAATATTAATATCGTTGCCCATACGATCCTCCTGTCTGACTTAGGCCTTGGTAACGCCAAACGTCCATGTAATTGGCTCATAGGTACATTCTGCCGGGATGTTTTCCATCAAACGGCTGCCAATTGCAATCATATACTCCACATGAAAGCCGTTTTCCTCGAGTTCAGCCGCCATATCTTCCTTTGTCGTAAAAATATCATAAATATTATATTTATCCCAGCCGTTTTGACTGCGAACCGGCATTTCAAATTTGATATTGGGAACGTCAAAAATCAAAATTCCCTTTGGCGTCATATTGCTTTTGATCTTTTGATACAACAGCTTCCGTTTGGCATATTCAAAATGCCGGATATAGCGAAACGTCGTAATCACATCAAACTGCTCTTTCATATCGCTCTCAAAATAATCCAAAGCTTTGGTCTTTAAATTGTCAAAACCCTGAAACCTCTGCCGCATTACCCGCAGCATAGCTTCCGACGAATCCACGCCCAGACAATCGCCATATTTTAAATCCTCCTGCATAATCCGCCCGTCCCCGGGAGCAATGTCTAAAATATTCACCCTTTGCCCTTTAAAGCGGTCTTGTATGATACATCCTATCGATGTCCGCTCGAGCAGATCGATACAGTTCTCCGGAAACTGTATAAAGCGATCCGTATGATAATGTTCCGCAATTTCAAACTGGGAATAATACGCTTTGATCTCAGCCGGGCCTTTGACCAGCGTTTTGCCCGCCAGCTCCAAATCCCGCCTCCATTCGCCAATCGTCGTAATCACAGACGGCTGATAGGCTCTGGCATACTGCCCGATTTCGGCTGTCAGACGATCGCCCAAAAGCTCCTGGCGCAAAAGCCAGGATTTTTCCCGATTGTGGTACAAATCATAATGACTTTCGATCGTTTGCAGCGCCTGTTTCATTTCTGAAGCCGATATCCCGCAAATTTCCCCGATTCCAAACCGTTCGAGGATGTCCGCTACGCCAGCCGCGCTCGTCGAGATCACCGGGATCCCTTGCAGCATAGCTTCGAGAGCCGAAAACGAACACGCATGGTTATTGTCATTTGCGGTGTATGGGATCAAAAGAACGTCAATTTTTTCATAATACGCCTGCATATCCTGTCTGCCATAGAGGACGGTGCAATGCTGCATTTGCTCCCATTGTTCCGGCGGATTGGTATCTTTGTCCCTCCAGAGCATGATAAAATCATATTCCGGACAGTCTGCCATAATCTCCGACAAGAGATTGATCCCACGATCCGCCCACTGTTCCTTGCCCATAGGAGCCGAAGCAAAACCAATCGACATTTTTTTGTGAACCGCCCGTTTGTGGTAGTTCCACGGGTTTAAATCCAGCGCCGGATATACGATCTCCACCCGTTTAAACCCGGCCTCATCCATCAGCGCCTTAGCCGTCTTGGAATAGACCTGATATCGTTGCAAACCCAGATCATTTAAATGGAGCAGATGTTCATAGTCCTCAGTCTTTACGCCCGCCAAAGGATTCTGCCCGGTCAGCCTGACCAACGCCTTATATTTAAAAAACAGACTTTTGGCACGGTACATAATCGAAAGATCGGATTCCACCGCTATCAGAAGCCTGATATCAAGCGTCGCAAAATAGGCTTCCATCCGATCCTCCGGTATGAAAATAACCGTTCCGTTGTATGAAATCTCCGTTTGTTCTTCCATGGAAAACAGCAAAACCGTATATCGCCCCTGACTTCGCAACAAGGTATACAATTCCAACACTTCTTTGCGGATAGCTTCCACTCCCGCATTCTCTTTTAAACCGCTGCATACAATGGCAATGACCTCCTGCGTGTCCTGGCGCAGGATATCGGCCTCAATATGCTGCGAAAACGTCTGGCGGATCTGTTCCAGACGGCTCTTATGCGCCCCGTCCCCCGCTTCCTTTAACAGAGCCATCTGTTCCCTTAAATCGGCGGCTTCCATTACATCAATGTCGTTTTTGGCGGCAAAATCTTCCGGACGCCGCAGGATCTTAACATTGCGCTCCATCAAATCCACAACGCCGGTCAATCGCCTGCATTCTTCCTGAAACTGCTTTAACGTTTCTTCCTGTATCTGCATAGTTTGCAACAGCCTGTCATATTTTACGCACAGTTCCCCAATCTGCGCGCTGGCCTGGCGGTTAAAACTGTTTTGCCTGTCGCCAATCGGCTGAATCAGCCACAGAGACAACTTCCGAACCACTCTTTTTAAAAACCGTTTCCATCCCGATTGCCCTGCTATCTCATACGTAAATGCCTCGATATTGTTTTCACTGATCTTATTTTCCATAATCCCTCTCCTTAGTCAATTTCCCATGTGTGATCCAGCCTGGCCACCCCGACCTCATCCACGTCCGAATACATTTGAAATCGAACGGCTTCTTTGACATAACTATAGGGCATCATATCCAATTTACGGATCGCTACATCCAACCAGTATTCCCCTGCCACCAGGTTCAGCTTGTCGATATGACAGACAATCCTCCCCTGTTGCTTCAGTTGTAAATTTTCCATACGTTCCCGCTGCGTATTCGTGCCATAGCAAACCACTCCGTCATTCCGGAAAAACAAAAGTCCCAAAAGCGCTTCCTCCACTTCGGCCTGATTCGCCCGATATTCGATGACCAGATCGACGGCTTCCCCGCATTTTAGGCTGGCGCGCTCCTTTCCCTGACCGTCAAACAGACCGGTCTTTGTAATTTCCACGATCTGCCGCGCCGGCTGTTTGGTTTCCGGGGCGTCCTCCTCACCAGACGCTTCCTGCTTTGCCTTTTTCATTTTTTCCTTATGCGCCTGCTCCTTTAACCCCATGTAATCCATATATTCCGGATGCACGCTCTGCGGAGGCCCCATCAAACGGATTTTTCCCCGATCGATCCAATAGCTCCGCTCACATATCTGTTCGATCTGGTTTAAGGAATGGGAAACAATGACAATCGTCGTCCCCTTTGCCTTGATTTCACGTAATTTATTAAAACATTTGGCCTGAAAGGAAGCGTCCCCAACCGCCAGAATTTCGTCAATCAGCAAAATATCCGCGTCTACATTGATGGCTACGGAAAAAGCCAGCCGCATATACATACCCGAAGAATACGTCCGCACCGGATTCTCAATAAATTCCTCCAACTCCGAAAATTCAATGATACGGTCAATTCGCTTATCGATTTCCGGCTTCGTCAGGCCAAAAATAGACGCGTTGATGTAAATATTTTCCCTGCCGCTCATATCCGGATGAAATCCCGCCCCCAACTCAATCAAGCTGGAAACGCGTCCGCGCATTGTAATCGTCCCGCTGTCCGGATACATAATCCTGGTCAATAGCTTTAAGGTCGTGCTTTTGCCGCATCCGTTATGGCCGATCAGGCCGATCGCCTCGCCCCGTTTGACAGTAAAGCTGATCCCGTCTAAAACCTTCCTCTCTTCATACGCCCTGCGTCTGCGAAACAAAAGCTTCTCCTTCATCGTATGGCCTTTGTCCAGATATACTTTAAACATTTTTGTGATATTGTTGACCTCAATTGCATTCTCTGCTTTCATCTATAATTCCTCCGCAAAATGCTTTTGCAGTTGATGAAACGTATACCATCCCACCAAAAGCACGGCAATTCCAATGGCCGCTGCGCTGGATAAGGTGGCCAGCCGTGGGATTTTACCATAGTATAAAATCTCCCGGTAGGCTTCTATCACCGAAGTCATCGGATTTAACCCAAACACCCAACGCATCTGTTCCGGCGCCATATCCCTGGCATACATCACCGGAGTCAAAAACTGCCAGGCCATCGTCACAATGCCAAGAATATATTCCAGATCCCGGAAATAGACCGTAGCGGCGGAGGAAAGCATCGCCATGCCAAGCGCGAGGATATACTCCACTGCCATAATCACCGGCAGACATAAAACAGCCGCCAAATTGCACGAATGCCCGGAAAAGAACAATACGGCAAAAATCACGATAAAACTCAACAGCATATTGACAAACTGACTGGTTACATAGGCAATAGGCAAAACCTCCCGTGGAAAATAGATTTTTTTGACCATTTCCTGCTGCGCCCAGATACAGCTTGAGCCGCCGGAAAGGGATGTGCTGAAAAAAATCCAGGGTACCAGAGCAACAAACAGAAACAGATAATAATCCTCGATCCCCGCTCGCATAATCACCGAAAACACCATGGTATAGACTGCCAATTGCAGCAACGGATTTAAAAATGTCCATAAGAATCCCAGCGCCGACCCCTTATAACGTCCCTTCAGATCCCGCCTGACCAATGAAAATATCATTTCCCGGTATGCATAAAGTTCTTTGACCCTTTGTATCATAGTATCTCCTATCCAATCAATTTTCTCAGCTTTTGTCTGACCGCATCCCACTGATAATTCTGTTCCACATAGCGGACGGCTTTCGTCTGCATACGGCCATACGCATCCGCATCCATACCGTGCAGCAGCCGCATACACCGCTCAAACTCCTCTCCGTTCCGATAGTAAAACGCCGCGCCGCTTTTTTTGCAATGCCCTTTTAACACTTCACAATTTCCATTCACCAGCCCCGGTATGCCAAGAGCCATCCCTTCCAGCAGCGCAATGGACAGACTCTCAAACCGGGAAGGCAGCCAAAGGCATTTGGCTCCGGCAATGCCCGCATATTTATCCTCCTCCGGCACAAATCCCAGATAATGGATATCCGGATGCTCGGGAATCCCCATCATATCCTTCCCAATCACAACCAGACAAACGGCATCCTTAGGATGCCGGCTTTTATACTGTTCAAACAGCCGAAACATCTCGTCGCAGCTTTTGCCGTAATCGACCCTTCCGGCATAGATCAGATAATCGCCTGTAATCCGGTAAGCCTCCCGAAACACGCGCACCTTTTCTTCCCGAAAAGCCGGATCCAAAAACCCGGCCGGAATATCAATCCCGACGCCTGCCACATCGTTTGGTATCTGCGCATTGTGAAATTTCCGCTGTACAAATTCCCGTTCCTCTTCCGTCAAAAACAGGATAGCGGACGGTTTTTGAAAAATCCCCCGATAGATCGGTCGATGGATATAGGGTTCGTCATGCGCCGTTGGAATTAAAACGGCTTTTTCCGCCGCCTCCGGCAATCCCATGGCCGTTGTGTAATAGAGGTATGTGACAAATAAAAACCTGTCATACGCATCTTTTTGCTCCCGGATATAGCGGATTAAATCCGGCGTATACGGCCCCTGCGCCCGAACCCACCAGCGATCCAAAGACACGCCAAGCCTGGCCAGCATACGGGTCACTTTACCGACAATCCGAAAATAGAGCATATTGCGCTTTCTTTGAACCGGAAAACGGCGGACGGTCACGCCGTTGATTTGCGACGTCCCAGCGGGATAATCGTTTGCCCAGGTATCATAGCGCAAAGCTGTCGTCGTCAAAACCTCGATACTGTAATCTTCTTTTAAATGTTCCGCAATCAGCCGCGTATAATATTCCGATCCGCCGTTGACTTCTAATCCATACCGCTGATTCACAATCGCTATCTTTTTCATCTTTTCTTCAGTTCCTCACGGATTTCCTTCAGTCTGCGCCCCATACAGGCCGCCGCGCGTTCCATACTCAGCGTTTCCGTGGCATGGCGTTTTGCCTTTTCCGCCAGTTCACGGTAAAACCTGGGATCCTGATACAATTTGACCATATACTCCGCCGCCTGTTCCAAATCGGGATCCGCCCAACGATTGCCCGCCCGAAACGGCGGCATATCCTTTTCAATGGTCACCAGGCGATAATCCACCATACAGCCAACCTCTGCATTCATAAATTCCGTATTGGACGACCAGTTCGTGGCAATCGTCGGCGTGCCAAGCAGCATCGCCTCGGCCAAAACCAGGCCAAATCCTTCGGCGCGATGTAAAGACACAACGACGTCCACACACTTGGTCAAACTGTTGATAGCGTCCCGATCCAACGTCTCTTTGATCAGATAGATATTGGTATAACCCTCTAAAATAGCCTTGATCTTTTCATCATCCTCTTTGGTCGGATTGTTGATTTTAATGACCAGACCCACTTGGCTGTTCTCGCAGTCAAATGCCTGCTTGAAGGCTTTTAACACGCCTAACGGATTTTTCCGCTCCATAATGCTGCTGTGATCGTACATCATTAAGAATAAAAACCGATCCGCAGGCAACCCAAAATCCTCCCGGCCAGATTCCTTATGAATCACCGCCTCCACATGATAGGGCATACAGTGAACCGGAAGGCTTGTTTTTTTGCGTATAGCGCGGCAGATAAATTCCGACGGCGCCCAAATCTCATCCAGGCAATGAAAACATGGCGTCCACTCATCCGGAAATTCTTCCAGCTCCCACAGCCAAAATGCAATATTGTAACGAAAATCCCAGGCGGACTTGTCCATCTGCAAATACGTAATCCCAAGCTCATGCGGATTGATATGAATTAGATTGATATCATACGGCAGAGTGTCGTTTATCTTATCCTCCCAGGAGCGATCGCCTGTCTTTTGCGTCCCAAGCTGCGTATATTGGTAGATGTTCATCGGCTCTCCGGTCTGTTCCAGGGCAGACGCAACAAGGCGACAGCTCTGCCCCAGACCTGTCTCCGCTTTGATGTTTCCGATTACATTGATCCCTTGTCGGTAATGCCCCGCCTGATAGGGGATCAGCTCCATCTTTTCCAGTTTCCCAAAACTGTCCGCAATCATCCTGCCTTTTATTTTGCGCAAAAGCTCATTCGGAAACAGCTTTAACAGGATGGGTTTTAAAAAATTGGTTGCCTGCAATATCCATTTTGATATACCATTCATATGTTTTCTCCATTGCTGCGATTAACTGGCTGACACAATTCACGATAGAGCGCCAAGACTTGATCGAGCATTCCCTGCATTGGAAAACAGCTTTTCGCGCGCTTACGCGCCTCCTTTCCCATCCGCTCCCTTTCTTTGGGATGGTTGACCATCCAATTCATCGCGGCCGCAAGCTGTACGGCGTCATTTGGCTTTACCGTCAACCCTGTCTTTTTATGCAGGCTGACATACGGAACACCGCTTGGCAGGTTGGTATTGATCACGGGTTTTTCATAGGACATCGCCTCAATCTGTACCAGACCAAAGGCCTCGCTCCGTGCAATCGAAGGCAGCACAAAGACGTCACACTGCATAAACTGCCGTTCCAGCTCCGTATCGTCTACATTCCCCAAAAAATGCACGCGCGCTTCCATTCCATATTGCCGGACGAGCCTTTGCAGCTCCTCCTTCATAACGCCGTCGCCAATCAAAATCAGTTCGGCGTTTGGCACATGGCAAAACGCCTCCAACAACACTTTACAGCCTTTATAGTACACCAGCCGTCCCACAAATAAAAACCGAACCGACCGATCCGTATGGCTCGGTTCCAAATCCTGTCGATGCATACACCACTGATCGGCCTGCCGTTCTATTTCCGGATCGACTCCATACGGGATAATTCTGCATTTTTCCCTATAAGGCGCAAGGTACGCGGAACCGTCGATGTGCCCTTGCGTCGCCACGATAATCGCATCGGCTCTCTTTAAAAACATCTCCATGACCGGACGGTACAAAAGCATCATTTTTTTCTGCCGAACCACATCGCTGTGCCACCAGACGACTACCTTACCGGAAAAACCGGACAGCAATCCAGCCAAATCCCCAATCGGAAAAGGCATATGGAAATGCAGAATATCGCAGCCTTGAGACATTTTTTTCAAATCCCGAAAAAACCGGACGGATAACGGCATATTGCCCAACATCGTAAAGCTGCCGGAACGACGCACCAAAACGCCGTTGATCCGTTCCGTCACCGATTTCCTGTGATTGTTACATACCAGCGCTTTCATGTCCGCCTGCTCTTTCAGACCTTCTGCAATCTGCTGCACCACAGTTTCCACGCCGCCTGTAAACGGAGCATATAATTTATTGACCTGCAAAACCTTTAGCTTTCTCATATCCCTCTGTCCTTTGGATCGATTCCCAAAACCCAACCTCTTGGTATGTGTTTTTCTGTTTCTCTTTTGCATAATAACAATCTCCAAACACTTTTTGCAGCATTTTATTTTTTGCAGCCGCTATCCGGATCGGCGTCTGGCCAAACGGCAGGATCCATGTGCGCTTTCCATGCGCCCTTCGGATAGCCTGTACCAGCTTGGTCGTATTGACATATGCCGCATTCTGCGGGCAAAGGATGCGAAACGCTTCTTTTGGCTGTTCGATTTCCTCTCGGATGCACGCGCACAGATTCTCAATATAAATCATGCTTCGTTTATTATCCACCTGAGGAAAACACGGCAAATGCCCGGCCAATCTGGCCAACCGCCCGTAATTACCCGGACAGCCAGGTCCATATACCATCGGCGGCCGGAAAACGCTGACGCAAAAGCCATCCCCGGCCAGTTTTCGCAGCCGCCTCTCCGCTTCCCATTTACTCCTGGCATACATCGAAACCGGAGCAAGCGGCGTATCTGGGCCAATCGGAGAGGATTGCGATCCGTATACGGCCATCGTGCTCAAAAAAAGAAAATGCGATACCCCGGCCTTTTTGGCTAACGCCGCCAACCGAACCGGGAAAACCGTATTGACTTCCCGGTATTCCCGGCGCATTGACGGCTGTTCTTTTGTGTGCACAATCGCGGCCAAATGCAGGATCGCATCATAACGGCCCAAATCCGCCTGCTTCCAAGCATCGTCTCTGGCTCCAATCAAATCCACCTGCATATCCGCAGCAGTATTTTTTATATAGTCCCGGAACGATTGTCCGATATAACTGTGTTCTCCAATCACAAGCGTCCATTTCATTCTGACAGATATCCTTTCTGGTACGGCACATTATTGTTTCTTGTTATTTTTCTTATGCAGTTTTCCGGTTCCGCCTTCTACAACGCCGTCCCCTCGTAAAACCGACAAAAAAGTCCCCAAAAAACACCGCACATCAAACCAAAACCCCAGCCTCCGGACATACTCCCCGTCCAGCCTGGCCTTTACCGGAATTTCCAATTCGTCCCTTCCGTTAATCTGCGCCCATCCGGTCAGTCCCGGCGGCACGTCATTGGCTCCGTATTTTTCCCGTTCCCTGACCAAATCATACTGATTCCAAAGCGCGGGCCTTGGTCCTACAAAGCTCATATCGCCTTTTAGAATATTGAATAACTGCGGCAGTTCATCCAGCGAGGATCGCCGCAGGAAATGCCCGACCTTGGTAATATACCGTTCCGGATTGGTCAAAAGATGCGTCGGTATATCCTTAGGCGTATCAATCCGCATTGTACGGAATTTATAAATTGGAAAATACGTCTTGTGAATGCCTACCCGCTTTTGTAAAAACAGGATCGGACCCTTACTGTCCAGCTTGATGGCAATGCACAGGAACAGCAACGCCGGAGACAAAATCACACACGCCCCCATGCTTAAAGCTACGTCCAGAATTCGCTTTATTTTGAGATACCGTCTCTGTCTGGCTGTCAACTTTCGCTTCATAAACAATCCCCCTCTTGATTATGCCCCTTTTTCCGGATGATAGGTCGGCACGATCCGTTTTACCCATTCCCGAATATCCGCCGGTTCCGTCAATACGTGCTCCCTCAATTGTTCCAGCTGTTTCAAAAACCGCTCTTCGTTGAGACGAATGGGTTTGCCGATATGAATCCGCTGGTTAGCGGTCTCCTGCATCCCCTCTTCATCCATTAACATTTCCTCAAAGAGTTTTTCCCCGGGGCGCAGTCCGGTAAACACAATCGGAATATCTTCTTCCGGTTTATGCCCGGAAAGCAGGATTAAATTGCGGGCCAAATCCAAAATTTTCACCGGCTCCCCCATATCCAGAACAAAAATCTCTCCGCCCTTCGCATAGGCCCCTGCCTGCAACACCAGTGAAACCGCCTCTGGAATCGTCATAAAATAACGAATAATATTCGGATCCGTCACCGTTACGGGACCGCCCCTGGCAATCTGTTTTTTAAACAGGGGAATTACGCTTCCGTTGCTCCCTAAAACATTGCCAAAGCGCACCGCCACATATTCCGTTTTGGAACGCTTATTGTACGTTTGGATCAGCATTTCACAAATCCGCTTGGACGCGCCCATAATATTGGTCGGATTTACGGCCTTGTCCGTTGAAATCATCACAAATCGCTGTACATGGTAGCTGTCCGCCGCCTCCACCATTTTCCAGGTGCCTAAGACATTATTTTTAATCGCCTCGTTGGGACTGTCCTCCATTAACGGCACGTGCTTGTGCGCCGCCGCATGGTAGATAATATCCGGATGATACGTTTCAAAAATCGCGTGCATCCGGTTGGTATTGCGAACCGAAGCGATCAAAACCGCCATATTCAAATCCGGAAATTTCACTTTCAGCTCATTTTGAATATCGTAAGTGGAATTTTCATAGATATCGACAATTAAAAGCAGCTTGGGATTATGGCCGGCAATCTGGCGGCACAATTCGCTGCCGATGGAACCGCCCCCTCCCGTGACCATCACGACTTTCCCGGATACATATCCCATAATCGAATCCAAATCCACCTCAACCGGATCGCGTCCCAGCAGATCGTTGACGTCCACTTCTTTGAGGCTGCTGATGCTGACGTCGCCGTTGACAAGCTGATACATCCCCGGCAGACGCTTTAATTCGCACCCGGCCTGTTTACAGATATCCAAAATCTGCTTCATCTGCTTTGGCGAAGCGGAGGGCATCGCCACAATAATTTCATGCACGTGCAGTTCTTCGCACTTTTGGATAATATCCTTGCGATTTCCAATAATCTTGACTCCGTGAATATAGCCGCCCGCCTTATCCCGGTTATCGTCAATCACGCCGACTACGCGTTTTTTGAGGTAACGGCTGTTCTTAATCTCCTTAATCAGAGCGTTTCCGGCCTCTCCCGCCCCGACAATCAAGACGTTTCTGGTATATTCCGCATCCCGTACCCAATTGCGCAGAGCGCGCAGAGCGCGGTAGCTGTATCGGCAGATAAACACCAGTCCCAACAGGAAAATCCCAAAATACGCATAATAGCTCCTGGGCACCGGATAATGCGTCTCCGGATGGGTCCAAAGCAGCAGGAGCATATTGACAAACGTTTCTACGATACACGCCGACACCAGATACATCATTTCAACGGCGCCGGCATATCCCCACAGGCTTGTATACAGCCGGAACATCCAGAAAATGACAATAGCCGCTGCGGCCGCCATCGGAAGGGAGTCCCAGGCATTCTCCAAAAAATGCAACGGTATATCGCTTAAGCAAAAATCAAACCGCGACAACAACGCCAAAAGGCCTGCCATAAACACTGCGCAGACATCATCGCACATTAAAAAAATACGCCGCATCCATAATTTTTTATCTTGAAATATTCCTCTCATTCGCCGATTGTCTCCGTCGTCTTTCAAATTCTATTTCGCTATTATAGCATTGCAGCCGCCTGGAATCAACTACCATATACCGAATCAACAGCAGATATACCGTCAGCCAGGCCGGCTGGTAATACGGAAATTCCAGATTTCCAAAAAATCCAACCAGATGCCAGTATGCCAACACACCCATGGAAAACAGATCGACGCCATTTAAATTTCGTCTGGTTTCCCATAACACACGACAGGATTTCCAAAGCGCCAGCAAAAACAGCAGCGCATAGGCACAGGCGGCCGCCAGGCCATATCGGTATAAAATCTGCAAAAACTGGTTGTCGGGATTTTGGCGTTTCCCATCAATCCTGGCTTTTGGCAGCTTATGGCCGAACAGGTTCGCCTCCTGCACGTATTCTTTCCAAAGAGGCGTCGAAATCCCCGCGTCACGAGCGCGCACTTTTTGATAGACCTCATCGCCGGATTGCTTCCAATAGGCGATCACAGTCGGATCCTGACAGCTTTCCATGCGTTCCTTCGGATAGGTAAGCGCCGTCTGCATCATTTCTGGAATATGCCGGACGCCCCGATCATAACCTATGGTTACGACAAGAGCCAAGGCCAGATACGCTAATATCTTCCCTTTATCCACGCCAGGCAGCGCAACAAACGCCCGAAGCGCGAACGCCAGCACAACCACGGACAAAACGGCGAGAAAAACAATGGCTATTCCACTGCCGCTCAACAAAACCTGTAGCCAGGATATGCCCATACCGCCTATGGCATATGCAAGTCTGATTCCAAATTCCCTTCTCCGCCAGCATTCATAGAGCTCTATGGCAAATACCAGAAACACAAAAGCCGAACAGGCTCCAAAATCCAACGCATTTTTCATATAACCATGGTAGAGCAGTCCATTATATTTTACCCGAAAAAACACATTGTAAACCATACCTGCCGCTGCCAGGCATTCCACCGCACGCAGCAGATCCCAAAACAGATCGTCCAGACGCTCCATATGCCGCCTGGCCCAAAATATCACCCCTACCGCCAACAGCATCGCCCAGCCAACAAAATGCAGTCGCTTGGTTACGATAAAATCCGATACGCAGGCCAACGTCCAAAAGACAACATAAACGCCCATTATCACCCGATCCCAGATAGCAAACGCCCGCGCTTTTCCTTTGGAAAGGCACGCAAGCAGCAACAGCACAACGACTGCCAGTAAATTATGATACTTAAAATAAGCTTTCCCCGAGTACAGATCATAATTGTAGACCCATAGCATATAAACAAAAAA
>CAOJLW010000040.1 GCA_948438565.1 uncultured Lachnospiraceae bacterium
AAAGCTCCCTCATTTTATTGCCGTTTGCATCAAGCCAATATTTATAAATGCTGACGCGGACATATTGATGAATCGTCCCACTATTTAAAATGGATAATTTCTCCGCATATTTTTTGCCGGGTTTTAAGCTTTCACCCTCCGGCAGCATATTTGTCAAAAGCGCGCCCGTCTGTTCATTCCAACTCCCGTCCGATGAACTGGTATAATCACGCCAGGAGATATTATTTCCATTTTCCACCAGCGTGACGCCGATATTATACATCTGTACACGGGACGAATACGTCTCCGAATAATAGGTCAAAGCCGCCTGCGCGCCGCCAATCGATGAGAATAACAGCAGTAAGACCGCCAAACCAAATGCGGCAAAGGATACTTTGGGAGATGCGATGCATTTTCTGATTTTTTCCATCACGCAGCGCCTCCTTTCACGGTACCGGAATCCAGCTTCTGAGTCCAATCTGCATAAGGCGTTCCATCCTCCTTATACAAAACCGGCGTGCTCTCATAAATAACCGCTACATGAAAGCTATCCGCATCCTCCACATCTTCCGGGACATTCTCAATTTTAATTAACAGCTCCTCCGTGGCGCCGCCTCCGTATACAATATCGCTGTAATAATAATATCCGTCTCCGCCAGGCGTCCATTTCCCGTTTGTATCGCTAAACACAAGCGAATATGCGCTGCCACAGAAAGCCTTGACCCGAATATATACCGGTTCGGAATCACTGGCGCTGGTAATGGATATATGCTTGGTCCAGGCAGAAAAATCCTCCTCTACCGTCGTTTTATCTCCAAGCGAAATCGTATATCCGCCCTTGGCTTCCGTATATGTTGTAAAATACGCCCATGCGCCGTCTATCGCTGCCGTAAGAATCAGGATAATCGCAAGAGCAGTCAGAAACACAGTCTTTTTTTTCATTTCATCCGGCCTCCTTACTCCTCATCCGTAATTTTGGTCCAACCCCATCCGGATCCGGCCTTATAATCAAATTGATTGATAATCGCGCCGCCGCCTTTATTGGTCTCATTATAATGGTTTACAAAAGAAACGTTTGCAATGCTGTCCGCTTCTATTACAGCCGTCTGCCCTTCCGTAATCTCCGGCGTATAAACCGCGCCGGAATATACTTCTGTTACGGTTACCACTGCGCCAACCGGAATCTTTTCTATCAAGGTCTTTTTTTGCCCCGGCGCGGTAAAAGACATGGATACCACATCGCTGTATACCGTCTGTTCGCCCAGCTTTGCCTCTACGGCAAACACAAATGTGGCCGGATCTTTTGTCTCAAAACTGGAAAGCGTTTTTGTAATCTCAAGCGATCCATAGCGCAGATCCCGTTCCAGCTTTAATACCGCCGTCATATCGTAAATCCAGTCTCCGTCCCCTGCGGTATGAATTGTTCCGTCTGCATCCGCTTCTTTAGCAGGCAAAGATATCAGCGCCGGAGCTATCGTATAGATATATTCCGTGGAACGTGCAATCGTAGCCATCGACGCATTCCCGGCCTCATCCTGCGACGTCACGACATAATCTTCGATACCTTTTCCTCTGGCTACCGCAAGATAAAGACCGCATTCTAAATTTTCTGCGGTTTCGCTGACCGGCTGATCTTTTATTTTCGGCGTCCCTCCATTTAAGGCAATCGCCGCCGCTTTCTGAGAAAGCGCTTTCCATTCCTCGTTATCCGGCTGCCCGGAAAGCGAGAGTTCTTGATATTCCTGCAAAAACTCATATGTATACGTATCGTAGCCATTGACCGGTATCGCTTTCGCCACCTGATATAAGTCCACTACAACGTCTGCCTTTGCCAAATCTTCTGCAAATTCTCCGCCTCCCGGATTGACTTTCAGGGAACAGGACTGATCAAAATCAACTGCCCGTGCCGTTCCGTCTAAGGCGGGCGTCACTGCCAAGCCACATACCAGTAAAAATGCTAACAGCGGACATAGCGCGCGTCCGGCAAATCCCTTTTTTTGATTTTTAAATTTTATTTTCATAGGCATCTCCTCCCTGTCCTATTTGGAGTATTTACTGATTTCTTCCAACAGCTCCTTCTCCGATTTCTTTGGCCCTTTCCTGCGATAATAGATCAACATCACAAGCAGCATCAAAAACAGCAGCGGTATCCCAACTGCCGGGATTACGATATAGGTTGGTATCCGGACTGCATCCGCAACAACGGCCACTTCTCCGTTTATATTTTCGATCCGGCTTCCACGGACCAACATACGGTGCGTATTGACGCCATATGGCGTACAGGTTACGAGCGTGCAGTAATCTTTGTCGTCTACAATCGCAAGTTCCTCCGTCTCTTCCGGCAGCACAATTCGAATCTGGTCGATTTGGTAGGTAATGGTCTGATCTAAAACGGTAACGGTAAAGACGTCCCCTTCTGTCAATTTATCCAAATCGGTAAAGAGAGCCGCGCTTGGCAGGCCGCGATGGCCAGAAAGAATGCAGTGCGTCCGCACTCCGCCTACCGGAAAGGACGAACCCGCGATATGTCCGATGGCGATTTGCAGCACCGTCTCCTCTGTGCCGTGATAGACCGGCAGATTGACGTTAATCGACGGGATCTGAATATATCCCATAATGCCTGTGCCGGAAATATCCAGAATGCTTTCATACGTTGCATACTGCTCATCCGAAACGGTAAAATTGGCTCCATTGGGAAGCGACTCATTGTACTGTCTGGCTGTTTCCAAAATCTCTTCTTTTTCCTCTTCGGTCAGTTCCTCCACCGCTTCCACATAGCTTGCAATCGCACGTGTCGCGTGCATGGAGTTCCACCAATCGCTGACGGATGGGTATAGCATGACAGAAATGCCTGCCAACAGGATTACAACCAAGATCACGGTTGAAATCGAAACGCGTTTTTTACGCTTTTTTGCTTTCATAGGTTTCCCCACAATCATATGTCAATGGATGCTATTTTCAGGCGGCATCCCACTGCCTGCTGACGTTGGCCGGAATCCGATCCGTTGCTCGCCGCACACCACGGGAAGGTGTCAGCCTGCGCGGCAAAATCCGGGGGACGGGACGCCCCGTCCCCGGAAAAGATAAGCATTATGTATTACACTTCACGGCTCATGCGTTTTTTCGTGATTAACAAAACGCCAGCGCCTACTGCCAACAAACCGCCTACTACGTAGAAAATTGTCGTACCGATGCCACCGGTGCTTGGCAGAAGAGAACCAAACCTGTTGACAACATCTGTGGTCAGGGATCCATCCCCGGTATCCGTTGTAAAATTCAGAACCTGGTCAGCCGGATCTGTAATCTCATTTCCTTCTTTATCAAAATATTTCACTGTCAGGCTTGTTAATTTTGGATCGTCAGAATCAGCGTCATGCTCTGCAATTACGCTAAAATACTGATCTTCCATTGTGTTATAGCCGTCCGGCGTCGTGGACTCGATTAATTTGTAATCGCCGTCGTCAATACCGGTAAAATTCAATGTATAAGAGCCATCCTCTGTTTTCAGAGCAGGTACATTGACCATACCTTCGATATCTTCATAAACACCGTCCGCATTTTTCTTTTGCAGGGTAAAAGCTGCTCCCTCTAACGGTCTCTGGTTTTCATTTACTTTATTGATCACTACTTTAAATGTGAATACAACAACCGTATCATCCGGCGTCGTACCAGTGCTGCCATCCCCGTCGCCATTTGGATCATTGGAGAATTCCAGATTCACCTTATTGTCATTTCCTACGCCGCCAGTTACTGCGGAATCATTTAATGTAGCAGTATAAGTAACAACAACTTGTGTATCCGGCGTAATCGTCACGCCTGCAATCGCCTTTAAATTATCGCAGCCAATCGTCAATTGTCCATCAGTATGTGTAATTGTAAAAGCATCCGTTACATCCTGATCTCCAATCTTAACAACTGCATTATTGTCATAGCTTAAGCCAGCCGATAATGTATCATGGAAAACATAGTTGTAGGTCTTATATTCATCAATGTTGCCAGGCATTGTTCCGGTCAGGGTAAATGGAACGTGATCGCCGATATCGTAATCAGCGGAATCCTGCATATCGCCTGCTTCCGTATCTTCAGAATCGTTGATATCCTGTACTTTCTTGGTAACGGTAGGAACGGATGACTTTGCTGTTACAGTCAGATCTCTGCCGGCAACGCTTAAAATATAACGTGTGTAAGCGTCTTCTGTTCCTGCCTCTAAAGAATCCTCTGCTTCCTTAATGAAATAGTAGCCATCGCTCAGATCCGTAAATATAGCCTGATGATTTTCGTCACTTGTAACAGTTGCTTTTGTGCCGGTCAATACAGCTGCAATCGCCTGTGCAAATGCTTTTGCATCGTCTGCTTCATTAGCCGTGCCGCTTAATGCTTCCGCTAATTTTGCAGCGTCATCTTTCTTTGCCAAATCATAAGTTACCTCTTTAAATGTAAAGGTTCCGCTTTCCGCAACGCCGGTACCCCAATCTACATTAAAGAGTTTCTGAGCGGTAGCGTCATATTCACCGCTAAAAATCTGGAATGCCTCATATGTATGCGCTTCCGTAGAACCGTCCGCATCCGTAATTGTAATCGAATGCGCAAATGCCGGCATGGCCATAGCCATCACCATTACCAGAGCCACAACTAGGCTCAAAAGTTTTTTCATGTGTTTCATAATCATTCTCCTTTTCTTTTCTTTTTTCATTTTAATTGTCTCTGTTTTACAAGCAACCTGTTTTGTTCCATTCAGACTCCAGAGGAACGTTACACCCTCCTTTCTCTGAATTTTTTTCTATACAGAAAGCCTGCGCCGCATAATACGCCAAAAACGCCTGCTATTGTATATAAAATTGTGCCTATCCCACCGGTTTCCGGCAGTTCAAACGGTACTGCCGTATTGATATAGGTCACTTCGTCATCCCTATCCCAGTCGATATCTCCGGATGCTTCCGAACCCTGGCCTTGCTGATTTCCAATCTGCGTTGAGGTTTCAAAGTTACGGTTTTCGGCTTCCGTAATCGTATACTTGGCGCCATTTGGCAGATTACGTATGACAATCGCATAATCCTTTTTTAAATAAAAGGAATCGCCGTCTTTGATACTGCCGCTATCAACCGCTACTTTATCTTGATCCATAATTTTATAAGAATAGTAATTGATCAAGGGTTTACCGTCCTTATCCGTCAGATGAATGGTAAATTCAAATTCTTCATCCGGCTGGACTTCGCCTTCTACTTTCTTATTCACCGTCAGGGTATGTTTATAGTCCTTGTCAAAATAGTCCACTGGTACGGAACTTACGGATGGCAGCGTATACTGCATCCAGCAAGTGGAACCGGAAGCCCCACGCTCTGTATAAAAGAACTTTAACGTATGTGGACCGGCCTTTTTGATTCCGTTTGCGTTGGCTCCTTCGCCTTCTTTTGGAATCCAATCCCATAAATCCACATATTCCCCTGCGGATGTATGCACGCCTCCGATATCACAGACCAAATGGCCGTCCAAATACACCCACATATCGTCGTCGCCAAAGAAATAGTAATTTAATGGACCGATATAATCCTGCGTCAATTCAAAATCAATGGAAAAGCTCATGCCAAAATAGCTGTTGTGATGGTTAATGTGGTCATCCGATTCCGGCAGATTTATGGTACTTACGGTTCCCACCGATTTTCTCTTATCATTGCCTTCTAACTTCCCAAACTTCAAATCATGATCCGGCGTGCCAAACGTCTCGCTCGAAGCATCCATTGGCCAAAATTGATTCGTCCATTTAGAAAGACCGCTCCAGCTTTTTCCACCATACAGTTTATCCAGATCCTTGACATCGCTCCCATTTACAGAAGTCAAAGTATGCGTATCCCCGTCACGGTCAAAGGAAAGAGAAAAACCCGGTATAGCCGTCTTTCCAATCTGCGACGTATTCCGAAACAAATCCGGCGCCGCAACTTTAATCTGTGGATAACCGTCTGCGCTCAGCGTTTTTTCAACCAATCCAAACGAACACCCTCCATAGACCGTTTTGGTATTTGCCTGGTTAATATTAAAACCTCCGAGCTTATCATCATGTAATCCGGTCCCTCCAGTATTCCCGTTACCAAAACCATAGCGGGAGCCTGACTGGTATCCCTGATAATTATCCAGATTGTTAATTCCCTGTGATTTGACATTAACGTATAGCGTTCCGTTCGAATTCCGATCTCCTATCTGGGTCAGCTTTTCATCCGCATATACTTCCCCGTCCGTAATATCATAATCATAAAACGCCGCGTCACTGTTAAACCCTCCAGTTGACGGACTGGACACCAGACGAATGACCGTATCATCCTGAACCCATATGGTTTCTTCATCGGCCGCAGCCTGATTGTTGGTAAATTTTATATTTTCAGGATTTTCATAAATATTCCAGTCATTCTCGTCAATGCTGTCCGGGTTTTTTCCTTTTTTCAACACCCACACAGCCGATATGTCATATTTGGATTTTCTCTCCCTAAATTTATTCACATTATCCAAAGCCGGATAATTCACAAAACGAAATTTCTCCTCTGTATACATTTCCAACAGCTGCTTTTGATAAATAGGCACGTCAATCGACCAATCGACACCCTCCGCGTAGTGGATATTACCTTCTGTTCTGGCATAGATATACATCGTAGTCAGATTCAGCGCATTGTTTGGCAGCTTTCCCACGGTTCCGTCCCCCCGATTGGACGTATCAATTAATGGAATCTTTGCTGTATCTTTACTCGGCTCTTGCGTTGTCGTTTTTGAAGTTGCCATAATATTCATATTGGCATAATACTGTACCGTAAATTCCGGATTCAGCATTTCCATGCCATAGACTGCCAGATGATTGCTCTTTAACGCAACCGTCATACTCTGTTTTAAAGTCTCCTCAGTCAAAACTATACTGTCCAATTCATGAATCTGCGCATCCTCCAGCACTTCAACCGCCGCTACGGTAACCGCTTGATTTTCCTGGCCATCGGAAGATCCTTTCATATGCTCCAACACCGTTTCTCCCGGAGCAATTTCCACTGTAACTTTACATTCGGACAAATCCAGCTCTACATCCTGATAATACAGCGAATAAGATATCGTCTGCATCATCTGTGACACGTTCACCCCATCCAGCTCTTCGGTGTAATCCATCACCGCCTTATATTCTTCGGACGCCCGATCCAACGGTTTCATTTGAAAATTCAATGCATCTTTCACATCCGGCTGTTCTTCGGCATTTCCCCCACTCTGATTTGGATCGATTTCCCCAGTTTTGGCGCTTTCATCCGATGAATCCTGCATATTTTCCGTCTGTACTGCCGGATCCGACGTGTCGGCTTCTTGATTTTCCACCTTGTTCTCACTCTGTTCCGGCGTATTTATCAATTCATCCGCAATCTCTTCCTCTGTTGGAATCTGTGGAGATTCCATTTTATTTTCCGTATCCTGTTCTGCTGATTTTGCTCCTTCCACGCTTTCTTGCATTTCGCTTTCCGTACCCTGCACAGACGCTTCTTCGTCCGCTTCTTCGTCGTCCGCTTCCTCTTCTACAGGCGCAGAAGGCGTTTCGCTGTCTGCATCTGCGGAATTCTCCTGCTCCGGAAATTTTGCCCGTCCTTCCACATGAAAAGTAACCTGAAATGCATTGTCTTTATATTCATAAACCTCATCCAAATCTATATGCTGCGGCTTTGGCTGCGCTTCTGATTCCGTTTCCGGCTCTGCTTTTGGTTCCACTGCATCGGCAGGCGCATTTGGATCTGTCCCCACGCCAATCGCTATTTCCGAAAAACTATTCATTTGAAAACTCGTGCTTCCGTTTTCCGCCTGACCGCCGTCCAGGATTTCTTCCCCTTCCTCGGCAAAATGCACGACCGTTATCGGCGCTCCATCCGGCAAACCGTCCTGATCCAGCAATTGCACTGTAATGGTGACCGGATCCTCCGGTTCAATTTCTTCTCCGTCCACATAAAAGCCAATCTTAAACAAAGCTTTCATACTGGCGTTTTCATCGGCTAACGTCTCTTTATATTTTGCTTCACGCTCTTCATAATGCGCTTTGTCGCTTTCCGCCGTAATCTGCTCGGCAATCAATGCGGCGTTTTCCGGAATATTGGCTTTCTGATAATAAGAAGCTGTAATCCGATAGGCGTCGCTTTCAAAGGTTTTGACAATAGCTTCTTCAGTTTCACTTGCTCCTTCTGCTTCGGTCAGCTCTTCGGTTCCTGTCAATTCCTCGACTTCCGTGCTCTGCACGTCTGCTACAACCGCCTCCACGATTTCAAAACATTCTTCGCCGTGGGTATGCTCTTCCAACTGTATCAATCCGCAGACCCGCTGTCCATCCTCATTATTGCAGGTTTCGGTATGTGTATGCAGCTCCGTCATGCCACAAGCCAATATACGCTCTTGCTCAAAACATTCGTCCGTATGCTGATGTGCATCTTCGCCCTCTTCTTGTTCACACAACAGCGCCTGTTCTGTTCCGTAACATTCCGGCATATGCAAATGTTCTTCCAACGCACAAGCCAAAACGCCGTCCTCTCCGTAACAGGCGTTTTCATGCGTATGTTCCTGGATGCCGCACACCAAATCTCCCTGTTCCGTTGTATAACATTCCTCCGTGTGCAAATGCCCCTCGGACTCCTCCTGTTCGCATACCAAAACATCCTGTTCGGTATAACATTCGTCCGTATGTATATGCGCCTCTATTTCCGGAAGGATACATACCAGCGCGCCGTCCTCTCCATAACAGTCGTCATTATGGAGATGAACTGTATAATCCGCATAATCGCATATCAGTTGATTCTCCTCATCATAGCATTCCGGCATATGCGTATGCACCGCCAACTGACAATCCAATATTTTCTGCGTCCTCGTCATTGCACGGCCATTTAGTTTTAAAGCTGCGGCCGTCCCCAACGCAACCACTACCGCCAGACTTAGAAAAATTGCCAGCCAACGTTTATACCGCTTACGCTCCTGCAAGAATTTTGCAGCCTGTGCAAAAAAATGTTTCTCCATCATGCTGCCTCCTTTCCCATATTTCCATCCACTATTTCAAAATCCCAATCTCCGCAAACGGCCACACACGGAATACAATCCTGCCGACCACCATATCGCCGCTTACGCAGCCAACCGACGTATTACGGCTGTCGATGCTGGTCTTTCGATGATCACCCATTACAAAACATTTGCCGTCGGGAACCTGATAAGGCAATTCTATATTACATTCGCCAAACGCCTTGTCTGTCACATACGGTTCGTCGATCAGCTCCTCATTGACATAGACGTTGCCGTCCCGATCGATATCGACCCAATCTCCGGCGTTTGCAATTACCCGTTTAATCAAAATATTATTATTATAGTAAAAAGCAATAATATCTCCTGTCTTATATTTTTTGCCGCTGATTGCCACCACAATATCCCGATCCTGTAAAGAATCCGTCATGGATGTGCCGCCTACCTGCAACACAGGAAGCAGCAAAACTGCAATTAAAACTGCCGTTGACGCCACTACCAGGAGCAAAAACACCGTGCTCCTTAAGATCCTGCCATAGCTTTTCTTGTACTGTTCTTTTTTTAGTTCAGCCTCAAGCAATTCCACGCTCGGCATTTCAAGCTTCTTTACACTCATGCGCATCCCTCTGTATCATCTGTTTTGACTCCCTGGGCATCCGGCTGTCCTAAACTGCACTCCCCCTGTTCCTGATACTTTTGCTTGATATTATACAGATACTGATCCGCTGCCCGCTGCGCCGCATCAAATACGTCGTTTAGCTTTAACGCCGCTACGGCAATGGAACCCGCCTCTTCCAGTTCAATTCTGCGGTTCGAACGCCATACCTGCATATCGATACGCAGTTCGCGTATTTTCGCATCCTTCTCATCCAGGCGTTGTTTTAATTTTTCAATCAGGGCATCCTTTTCATTCAATTTTTCTTTGAGACGCTCATTATTTGCCTGCACACTGTTTAATTCCTCGCAGGTTTCTTCCATTCTCGCCTGTAGCGCTGCCGTCTCTTTTCCTTGCGCCAGCAGCAGTTGGAGAAGATCCTGCCGTCGCAGTCTGTGTAATTCTTTTTCGGTCATCTAAAGCCTCATTTCTGGAAATCTGTTCGACAGTACAACATAATGTATATTATGTTGTACTGTAACAGCAGAGGGGGACACAAAAAAACGAAAAAGAACCCCTTTTTATCTGGATTTATGACGCATCTTTTGACGGTGGGTTTGTTATACTGAATTCACGCTAACAGAAAAGGCAGATAGATAGCTGGAGATTTGGAGCGATTACATCTTGCAATAAGGAATGGTATGTAGAAAAGTCAAAAACCAGAAAGAAAATATTGAAATTTCACTACATAATATACATTATGCGGTGAAATGCCGCTGACCGGTTACAGCAATAACCCTAAACCATCTATCCGCTGCTCTTGCTCTTCACCGCTTGTCAGCGTATAGATGCGAGTCGTATTGATATTGGAATGCCCCCGCACATCGGCCAAATGACAGACGTCCCGTTCGGCCTGATAATAGGTCAGAGCAAACAAATGGCGCAGGTTGTGCGGATACACTTTATTGGGTTCTACCTTAGCATCGGCACAGAGACTTTTCATATCACGCAATATATTGCTCCGATCGACTGGTTTACCGTTTCTGGTGACAAAAATGCTTCCCGAACGGATATTGTTTTCCCGAACATAATCCGCCAGTCCCTTACAAAGCTCAGCAGGCAGGATTACCGTACGGATTTTTCCCTTTAAAGACACCTGGGCGCGGCGGCTGTACAATGCGCTTACCGTAATAAATTGCAGCTCGCTGATACGGATCCCGGTAGCGCAGATTGTCTGCATAATCAGACAAAGGCGCTGCTTCCCATTTGCTTTGGCAGCCAGCAAAAGACGCAGATATTCCTCTTTTGACAACTCCCGCTCTCTGGCGCGAAATGCGTCTCTTTGTACCTTAATGGCTTTTACGGTACAATCCTCGCACCCTATGACGCGCAAAAAATAATTGACAGCCGCCAATATGGAATTCACGCTGGCTACGGCATACGATTGTGCAAGGTTCTGCTTATACCTGATTACCGCATCCTTTGTAATCACGTTGCCTTCCCCAATATAGGCCATAAACCCTGCTACATCGCGCAGATATTTTTGGATCGTGGCCGGACTTTTTTCATTTGCCTTCATTGCGGATTCTAATTGCGGTATCATAATTTTTTTCTGGATTTTTTGTCCCATCCAATCCCTCCTTATCGTTTGTATAAATTTTAAATATAAATAAAGTGTGTATGAATATTATTTTTCATACACACTTTCACTTTTCTGTTTCTTTGTACACATGGAAACAGAGAGATATGTTTTATCTTGCTTTCTTCCAGTCAGATTTTTACAAATCCGCACCATGATCAATCACAATAATCTGCCCGGTAATCGCAGACGACTCATCGCTTGCCAAAAATAAAATTGCATTTGCCACTTCTTCCGGCATACAAGCAGGCAATGATAAATCCGCGTGTTTGGCCATTGCCCCCATCATGTCCGGATCCAGATTTTCCTTTTTCATCCCCATTGTCATCGGAGTTACCACGCTCCCCGGACACAAGGCGTTACAGCGCACCTTGGCGCTCGCGCAGCGCATAGCGATATTTTTCGTCATGCCTATCATCGCCGCCTTACTCGCCACATATGCGACTCCTCCGCCGCCCGTATAACCCGCCACACTGGCAACATTGACGATAGAACCCGACTGTTTTTCCAACATAACCTTCGACGCTTCCCGGGTCATATACAAAGTCCCTTTTGTATTGATATCAATTAAGGAATCAATCGTCTGATCCGTCACTTTCTCCACCGCTTCAATTCCCGCATCCACAACGCCCGCATTATTGACTAAGATATCCACAGTTCCAAATGTTTCCAGCGTTTTTTCCACCACGGCTTTGCACTGTTCTTTTTTGGAAATATCGCAAGGAACCGCCAACGCTTCTCCGCCTGCCGTTCGGATTTTTTCGGCAACTGCCTCTAACTGCTCCACACGTCTGGCGGAAATCACAACTTTTGCCCCCTCTTTTGCAAAAAGCTCTGCCGCAGACGCGCCGATACCCGAATTACCTCCTGTAATCACAGCCACTTTGCCATCTAATCTTCCCATCTCTTAATTTTCCTCCTATTCTCTAAGATATACTTCCCTGCTATTATAGCATACCACATCTGGAAAAAAACAGACAAAAAAACGCAGCAGAAATGACAAACCGTCTTTCTGCTGCGTCGTAATATCCCATCCGATTTACGGATTATTTTAATGTAACTTTAGCGCCTTCTGCTTCTAATTTTGCTTTTAATTCTTCCGCAGACGCCTTGTCCGCGCCTTCTTTCACTACCTTCGGAGCGCTGTCAACCAGGTCTTTTGCTTCTTTTAAGCCTAAGCCAGTTACTTCACGAACAACTTTAATAACTTTAACCTTGCTTGGGCCAACTTCTGTCAGCTCTACGTCAAACTCGGTCTTTTCTTCTGCTGCCGCGCCGTCTCCGCCTGCTGCTGCAACAACTACGCCTGCTGCTGCGGATACGCCAAACTCTTCTTCACATGCTTTTACTAACTCATTTAA
>CAOJLW010000041.1 GCA_948438565.1 uncultured Lachnospiraceae bacterium
AGGAAGCATAACCATATTCTGTTGCGAGCGCTTCCGCCTCCTGATCGTACTCCTTGTCCGTAATCGTAAGACCCTCTTTTTCGGCGATCGCCTGGGATACCAGAACTTCATTGACGAGGCTAATCGTCACTTCTTCCAAATCCTCCCCTTCCATAAACTCCGACATGAACTCCTCAAACTCCATGCCAAACATTTCCGCATATGCCTGATAACTGTCTACCGTATCCTGATAACAGGCCTCGTATAACGACTCCGGATATCCGTTGATCGTCGCATTATCCACTGCAAGCTGCAATGCATCCGTCCCGGCCGATTCGGCGGCTTCCGCCTGCGCCGATGTAATCAGTTCACCGCGTAAAGCCTCCTCGTATTCCGCCGTCGTCTTATATTCCGTCGCTTCTGCAACAAACGCATCGTTATATTCCGGTTGATTGATCTCGCTGACAGTATTAACCGTTACCTGAAACTCCGCTTCCTGGCCGGCCAGCTCTTCATCATAATCCTCTGAAAACACCACTTTAAACGTAGCGGTTTCACCGACCTTCTTGCCAACCAGATTCTGATCAAATTCCGCTAACATCTCTTCATTTCCCAATGTCAGCTCATAGTCCTCTGCGCTTCCTCCGTCAAATTCTTTTCCGTCTATTGTCCCAGTAAAATCAATATTCAAATAGTCGCCGTTTTCCGCTCCACGATCTGTGACTTCGATATAGTCCGTTTTCTCGTCCAGCAAATCTTCAATGGCTATCTGGATATCATCCTCGGTTACTGTAGGAACCGGATACTGTACGGCAAGGCCTTTGTAATCCCCCAATGTCACATAATCATTGACGTCATAGTCAAAAAATGCGGAAGAGCCGTTCGTATCCTTGCCCCCGTCTCCGCATCCTGCAGATAACAGCATCCCTATGCCCAGCGCTATAGCTGCCAGGTATATTCTTTTCTTCATAAGTATTCCTCCTTAATTCCCTACTCTGCTATTCCATAGGCATAATAACATACTTGTGATTCGAAAATCAATGGCTTTTTTATGGTTTCGTGTTCTTCTTCCTATATACCGAGAATATAATATAGTTTTGCAGTCACTTTCTGGAACAAAATGCATACGTTAGAATTATAAAAGAAAAAGGAGTGTATCTATGAATACTTGCGGTCAGGCAAAATATGGAAGAAACGCTTACCCTTCCCAAACGCCATGCCAGCGCAACGATTGGCCCGGCAGAGAATTTGCCCTTGCTATGGCATATGTTCCCATACAGCGCCTTCATGGACTCTATGAATTAGAAGAAGGTCTGGCATATGGGACGATTTTCCCGGAACTCAATAAACCGTTTATGGGTTGGAGAGGGGGGCGTCCGTGTTGAGACAGAATATGAATAAAAATCAGCTCCTCCAATGGATCAATGAAGTCAGCTTTGCCGTTACGGAAATGACGCTTTATCTGGATACCCATCCGGATGATGCCGAAGCGCTCTCTTACTTTAACCATTTCAATCAGGAAAGGCAAAAAGCTCTGCGCCTCTATTCCTCTACGTACGCCCCGCTCACGTTGGATACGGCACAGGAAGAAAACTGCTGGCGCTGGGCAACAGAACCTTGGCCTTGGGAAGGAGGGCATTGCTAAATGTGGAATTATGAAAAACGTTTGGAATATCCGGTAAACATCAAAGAAACCAATCCCAAAATCGCTAAATTTATTATGAGCCAGTACGGCGGGCCCGACGGGGAAATCTCCGCCAGCTTACGCTACCTTTCCCAACGCTATGCCATGCCTTACCGGGAAGTCATGGGGATACTGACCGATATCGGCACAGAAGAAATGGCGCATTTTGAAATGGTTGCAACCATCGTACACCAGCTTACACGCAATCTGACTCCGGAGGAAATCAAAGAATCCGGTTTTGGCGAATACTACATCGACCATACCTTAGGCATCTGGCCGCAGGCAGCCGGAGGCATTCCGCAAAACGCCTGTGAATTTCAGGTAAAAGGGGATCCCATCACAGATATTATGGAAGATATGGCAGCAGATGGCGCGATAGTGTAAAGACAATCACTATATTATAGAAAAAACTCGCGTTTCAGAATTTGAAGCGGCATCATCCCAAACTCCTATTTACCATTGAAAACGGACAGCGTTTCCCAATACACTGATTATTCTGCGCAAAATGGCTGTTCCATCAACTTTTCCATAATTTCAGCCGGATTTTTCGATGTTTCTTTCACGCACACCCCAAGGATGACGTCCATACTGGCCGTATGGCATTCGTCACAGACATAATGCCCGTTGACGCATCTGGCTTTCGTTTTTCCCTGCTTGTGGCATATCGCGCATTCCAAAAACTCATTGGTATCCAAATATACCAAAGGCTCTTTACAGATCAAACATTCTTCGTTCATAACACGCCTATTCCTTTCCTCCGTCAAAGGACGCCGCTTTCCAAACGCCATTACGCACACGGCAAAGGCACTTCTAAAACCCTCTCTAAACGGCTGCCCAAACGACTTAAAATTTCATTGGATATGGTATCCGCGCAATCCGCGACGTCACTGGCAAAAATTTCCCGTTCTCTGCTGCTTCCAATCAACACCACTTCGTCTCCGGCTGAAATACGGGGAAACCCTGTCACATCAATTAAAAGCTGATCCATACAAATCCGGCCAATCATAGGCGCATGACATCCGTTGACCAACACGCGCCCTTTATTGGACAATTCCCTCGGAATCCCGTCCGCATATCCAATCGAAACGGCTGCAATCTGCATCTCGTCCGACGCCGTAAAGGTCAGTCCATAGCCAATGGATTCACCCGTATGCAGCGGCTTTACGCATTCCACCCTGGATTTTAGGGACAACACAGGCTTTAGACAAGGCGTGACAACCGTTTGATGCCGCGGCAGGCTGTACGCTCCATAAAGCGCAATCCCGATCCGGGCATAGTCAAATTGCAGACCCGGATAATTCAATACGCCATAACTGCCCTGCATATGGGTTTTAAAACCAAAAATCCCGTTCCTATGCAAAGCGTCCACCACTGCATGAAAGCTGGCGATCTGTTGAAGCGTATAATCCCGTTCCGTATCCACTACGCCGTCCGAAACGCATAGATGAGAAAAAACGCCTGTAATATTCAGATTTTTAAATTCCCATATTTTTAAGATCCGATCCAGACGATCGCTCCGTTCTCCCAGCCGGTGCATTCCCGTGTCAATCCCCACATGAACCTCCAGCATCGCGCCAAAATCATGTAACTGCCTGGCATATGCCAAATCAATTACCGTCTGCGTCAAACGATACCGTACCAACTCCGCAAACTGACGCGGAGACGTATAGCCTAAAACTAATATCCGTCCGGTAATTCCGGCATTCCGCAATTCCACCGCCTCGCTGACAGAAGCTACGCAAAAATCCGTAATCCCCATCTCTTCTAACGCCTGTCCGATAATCACTGCGCCATGCCCATACGCGTTGGCCTTAATGGCAGGCATCAACATACACTGCGCTGGCAGCAAACTTTGAAACTGTTTTACATTATGAGCCAGATTTTCTAAATTGAGTTCAATCCACGCCCGCCCTTTCTGGTACATATCCGCCCCTCCTTCCAAAAACTACCTGTATCAGCCATACGGCCAGTATCGATATTGCGCAAACCGCCAAATAATGCACAAACGTATGCTCAATCAGCAATTTGGTCAGATTGGCCTTTTTTGCAATAACACGCAGTCCAATAATAACCGCCGGATGTATGATATAAAGCAGCATAGAGCTATTCCTGACCCAAGCCGGCGCTTTGCCCGGAATATACAACAAAATTTGAAACACAAAATACATCGTAGGAGCCAAAAACAGATACATACAGTTATGCTTCTGTAAATGCATATGATAAGACACATACCCTTCCGCAAGCATACAACACACTGAAACACCAGCTCCCCAATAACTAAACTGCCGGGAACACCGGAACTTAGGCATTGCTAACATCATGCCCATCAACAGAAAAATCGGTGCAAAAAAAATGCCGTTCCTGGTCTGCCCGATCGTTTTTTCCATGCTGTCATATAGAGTTTTCAGCGCGGGAACGCCTCGAATCAAGCCATAGTAGCTGTCCCCCAGTAAAGCAATCAGATAGGCCGGTATGGCAAACGCCAGCGCGGGCAAAACCGACTTTCGCACCAAAAGCACGAGCAACAGGCAGCCGGTTAGAACCGCCGGAAAATACCAAAGATGATAAAACGTCCCGTCAAAAAAGAATTTTTTAAAAAACTCACCGACACTCCGCGGCAATTTTCCAGCATACCAGGAAACCGGCACATACAAAAGCGTCGCAACGACATAAACAGAAAAGTTCTTTACAAAAAATTTTTGAAAGGAACGCCTCTTTTCCTCCTTGTGAAACACATAGGGAGACAAGACAAAATACCCTGTCGTCATAAAAAAAAACGGAACGGCAATCCTCCCCAGACAATAGGTAAACATAAAGTCCGCACCTTTACTCCAGACGGCAAACGGCGCCACATGGATCGCAACGACAAGCAAAGCCGCAATCATACGGAAATAATCAATTCCGGCATAATTTCTTTTATTCATCCAATTCCCTCCACAAGCCATGAGCGGCGCCGCTACACTTCCATATCCATCAACCGGCCAATCACTTCTTCAAAAGACATACCGGCGGCCTTTAGCATATTCGGATAACGGCTATGAGACGTAAACCCGGGAATCGTATTGACTTCATTAAAATAGATTTCTCCATCCGGCGTCAAAAACATATCCACCCTGGCAAAGCCGGAGCACCCTAATAAACGATAAATCCTGACTGCCGTCTCCTTTATCTTCTTTGCCTGTTCACTCGAAATTCGCGCAGGCACATGGATTTTGGACGTTTTTAACGTATATTTTTCTGTGTAGTCAAAAAAACCTTCTGACAATTCAATTTCATCCACTTCCCCGACTAACAGCTCCTTCGTTCCAAGCACAGCGCAACCGACTTCAAAGCCGTCCACCATCTGTTCCAAAAGCGCCGTAGAATCATGTTCCAACGCCGTATGAACAGCCGCCAGAAGCTGTTCTGCTTTTAAAACCTTCGTAATGCCAAACGACGAGCCGGAACGCACGGGTTTCACAAACAGCGGATACCCCAGTCGCTGCGCTTTCAAAAACAGCTCCTCCTCAGAAAAATCTTCCTGCACTGCCACTGACTCGGGTACCCGAATGCCGCACCCTCCAACGATACGGTGCGCCAAATCCTTGTCCATACACAAAGCGCTGGCCAACAGGCCGCACCCAATCACCGGAACCCCCATCAAGTCTAAAATGCCCTGTATCGTACCGTCCTCCCCGTTTTTGCCATGCAGGACTGGCAAAGCCGCGTCCAAAGAAACGGTCTGTAAATCCGTCTGATCCAAATAACAAAATCCATGCACCGTCCGATCCACTGACGGAAATACTGGCGTGCAATCCTCTTTTGTCTGCCAACGCCCCTCCTTGATCCGCTCGACGTCCCCATGATACCAAAACCACTGTCCGCTCTTTCTGTCAATCCCGATCAGAATCGGAGTATAGCGCTCCATATCAATCCCCTTGATCACGGAGTACGCTGACTGCAATGAAACTTCATATTCTGTAGAACAGCCGCCAAAAAACACGGCGACTGTTTTTTTTATGCCTTGAATCGTCCCTTTTAATTCTTTCATGTTCCTTTGACCTCCATATCTTCCTCTGCCGTACCATCACTGCCTATACTTTCTGTCCGGCAATATCGAGATACATTATATACGACTCGTCTGATAATAACAACGAAGGGAGTATTAAGAATTATTGAAGAAATGTTAAGATAATATATCATAATCTGAAAACCTTTTTACATACATTATCCTATAACAAAAAAGGGGTGATTTTATGAACGCCAAACCAGAAAATCCCACGGTCTGTCAGAGTATGTTTAAAAACGGAACAAACTCCACGACCAAAACAGAATTTACAAACGCCTATATCCGGCTCATTCATCAATTGGAAAAAAACAAATGCCATTCTCCGCTATCCTGCGGAAATCGAAAGCCATGAAACTAAAAGCCGCCATTTATTGCCGCTTATCCGAAGAAGACCGTGACAAACCAATGAAAACTGCCGACAGCGAAAGCATTCAAAATCAAAAATCCATGCTGCTTGACTATGCCCGCGCCCAAGGCTGGGAAGTTTACGGCATCTATAGCGACGATGATTATACGGGCGCCGACAGACAACGTCCGGCATTTAACCGTCTGCTGCAAGACGCTAAACATCATCAGTTTGATATTATCCTCTGCAAGACGCAATCCCGGTTTACCAGAGAGCTGGAATTGGTGGAAAAATATATCCACGGCCTTTTTCCTCTGTGGGGCGTCCGTTTTGTCAGCATTGTAGACAATGCGGACACCGCCAATAAGGGCAATAAAAAAGCCAGGCAAATCAATGGCCTGATCAATGAATGGTATTTGGAAGATATGTCCGAAAATATACGCAGCGTTCTGACCAACAAACGGCAAAACGGCTTGCATATCGGTTCCTTTGCCCTTTATGGATATCAAAAAGATCCAAAGCACAAAGGACATCTGATGATAGATCGGGAAGCTGCCGAAATTGTCCGTCAGGTATTTACTCTATTTTCACAAGGCTATGGAAAAACTGCGATTGCACGCATATTAAATGAGCGCAAAATCCCAAATCCCACCGAATATAAGCGCCTGCACGGCCTGCGCTATCAACAGCCAAAGAAAAAAAACAGCACGCTCTGGACGTATTCCGCCATTGCCAATATGCTTGCCAATGAAATCTACATCGGCAATATGGTGCAGGGAAAATATGGAAGCGTATCCTATAAAACCAAACAAAATAAGCCGCGCCCCAAGCAGGAATGGTTTCGGGTCGAAGGGACGCACGAACCGATTATCGATCCCGAACTATGGAACCAGGTACAAACCCTGCGGGCGCAAAGAGCCAAACCCTGCGCTATCGGAACCATCGGCTTATTTGCCGGAAAAACGCGCTGCGCGCATTGCGGATATACTATGCGTTCCTCCAAAAGCCACGGCCGCCATTATCTCAGGTGCGCAATCCGCTACGCCGCAAAAGACACCTGTATCGGTTCCTTTATTTCCGTTGAGCAATTGCAACAGCGCGTGACAGACGAATGGAACCGTCTCGCAGCCGCCTACCTCGATCCCACAAAGCTCGCACAAAATATTACTGTCTGCAACTGCCTGCAAACGCAAAAGCAACGCCTGCTGTCCGATCAGGCCGCCTGTGAAAAAAAGATTGCCGATTACAAAAAAGCCGGCCGGGAACTCTACATGGATAAAGCCAAAGGTCTGATCTCGGAAAACGACTTTGCAGAACTTTGGGATAATTTTTCCAAGGAACAGCAACGACTTCAGACTGCCTTAGCCAATATACAAAAGCAATGCAACGAAAACGAAACCCTTTCCAAGGCTGACAATAGCCGCATAGAAATCCTAAAAGCGTATGTCCCATACAAACGCCTCGATCGCGCAGCCGTTGAAATCCTGATCGATTACATATCCGTTGACAAACGTACCCCCGGCATGAAAGAAGCTCCAATTACTATTCACTGGAATTTTTAATTGACAGCATACAGACCCGATCGGTCGCCCTTACAACATCGCACCAGAGCAAAAGGCCCGAAGCACCTACGATAATATCCTCCGCGTGGTCAAGGATCCGGACGTAATCGATCCCATCCGATTCCTGCGCGCCAGAGAAGTCGTACACTTCCAACGCTTTGGTGAAGCCAAACGGGCAGATTGACATAAACTTTAAAAAATCATCCTAAAAAAGGTTGCAAAAAAGCTTAAAATTACGTATTATGGATGTAGTAATATCTAAAAAAAACAATGGGAACAACCAGAGAAAAAGGGGAATCTTATGGGTATTAGAAAAAACAAAACAACGCTTATCAGGGCCGTATCCGAATTAAAGGATGCCGATTACTCTAAAGAGCCGGAATTACATAACATTTACCAGAGGCTCTCCAAAGGCAGGCAGCAACTTGCAGAAGTCTTTGAAAAAAATATTAAAGCCGTCATGCAAATCAGCTCCCTCGATCTGACGATGCAGCATGAAACAGACAAAATCGTTGATATATCCCGCAATATCGCCCAAGCGACCGAAAGCATTTTTGGCGTTTCTGCAGGCAATCAGGAATTTTCCGGCGCAGTCAACAGCCAGCATGAAGAATTGTCGTCTACGATTGTCGATGTTGCCACTGACATAGAAGAAGTATACCAAAAAATTGAGGCCTGCCAGGGCGAATTAACCGGCATTAAAGAACTGTCCCAACAGACTATCGATATTTCCCGCAAGATGCAGCGGGACATGGATGAACTGTTTGAAGTGATCAACCGGATGAATGAAGTCATTGCCGGTATCGACTCCATTTCTTTACAGACCAATCTGCTGGCCATCAACGCTTCCATCGAGGCCGCCAGAGCGGGCGAAGCCGGAAGAGGATTCGCTGTTGTCGCCAACGAAATCCGCGATTTGGCCGAAGAAACTCAAAAGCTCACCGGCAATATGAGCAGTTTTGTAGAATCCATTAAAACCGCTTCCCAGCAAAGTATCGGAAGCGCTACAGAGACCATCGACGCTCTTGGAACCATGACCAGCAAAATCAGCAACGTTTGGGAATTAAACAACGAAAATCAAACGTACGTCTCCAAAGTCAATGAATCCATAAGCTCTATCGCCGCGGTCAGCGAAGAACTCAGCAGCTCCATGGACGAAATGGAAAATCAGTTAAAAGACAGCACTGTATTTATGCGCAATGTCAGCGAAGAGCTGATCAAAGCCACTGAGCCTGTCGTAGATATCGAAAAGACATTGGATGATACGGTCAAACAAATAGGATTGATGACTGAGGATGATTTTTTCCATATGGAAAACGCAGAATTCGCCAAACACGTAAGCAGCGCAATCACCGCGCACCAGACCTGGCTTCGCAATCTGGAAAATATGGTCAAAAACCGGAGTATCGTGCCGCTGCAGCTGGATTCTACCAAATGTGGATTTGGACACTTCTACCACGCCCTGACACCAAAAATACCTGGCGTCCGCCCCATATGGGATTCCCTGGGACAAAAGCACGAGCGCTTCCATAAATTCGGTTCGGAAGCTATCTACGCCTTAAATACCGGACGAACGGCAGAAGCAGAACAGATATACCGCGAAGCGGAAGCCTATTCCAAAGGCTTACTCTCTGATTTGGAAAAAATGCTGCAACTTTCCAAAGGGTAATTTACTTCTATCTGCCCGTTTCGGTGAAGCATTACGGCTCATTCAGGATCGTCTGGATTCCAAAAATTTCTATGCATGTAATCCGGTCATTGATAAAAATTGCGGCTGCAAATAACTGCAAACGCATTGATTACAAAACAATAAGCAATAACCTGTCCAAAGGTGCAAAACTTTTCCTGAACCATCAGAGGTTTTGCACCTTTTTTCTACCTTCATAGCAGCAAAGTCTTTCCCCCCAGGAAACAAAAAAATACTGCAAACCTGATTGCTTCAGATTTACAGTATCTTCGGGTTGGGCTGTTTAATAATAAACAGAACAGTCCGTAGGGGAATCGAACCCCTGTTTCCGCCGTGAGAGGGCGGCGTCTTAACCGCTTGACCAACGGACCATGAACCGTTTATTACTATACCACAACATTTTACATTTTGCAAGTATTTTTTTGATTTTTTTTGTAATTAATCATCATATCCATTTGGATTGTTCTTCTGCCAATTCCAGGAATCCGCACACATCTCTTTGATACCGTATTGCGCAACCCATCCCAGCTCTTCTTTTGCTTTTGTGGCGTCTGAGTAGCAGCTTGCAATATCGCCAGGCCTGCGCGGTTTGATGGAATAGGGGATTTTTACATCGGTAGCGGCTTCAAAATTCTTGACGATATCCAATACGCTGTATCCGACTCCCGTACCCAGATTATAAATCCCCAGACCAACGCCTTCCTGAATCTTACTTAAAGCCTTGACATGTCCGATTGCCAAATCCACAACATGGATATAATCCCTGACGCCTGTCCCATCCGGCGTATCGTAGTCATCGCCAAATACGCCCAGCTCTTTTAATTTGCCGACTGCCACCTGCGTAATATAAGGCATCAGATTATTCGGGATACCGTTTGGATTTTCTCCAATCAAACCGCTCTTATGCGCTCCAATTGGATTAAAATAACGAAGCAGAATGACATTCCATTCCGGATCTGCGTGCTGCATATCGCTTAAAATCTGTTCCAGCATGGATTTAGACCACCCATATGGATTCGTACAGACGCCCTTCGGGCATTCTTCCGTAATCGGGATGATAGCCGGATCGCCGTAAACCGTCGCGGAAGATGAGAAAATAATATTTTTGCAGCCGTGCTTGCGCATTTCATCCACCAAAGTCAAGGTTCCGGTAATATTGTTTTGATAATATTCCCATGGTTTGGATACCGATTCGCCAACCGCCTTTAATCCTGCAAAATGGATACAGCTTTCAATCGTTTCCGTTTCTAAAATTTTCTTTAAAATATCGCGGTCTAAAATATCCCCTTTGTAAAATTTGACCTCTTTACCAGAAGTAATCTGTTTTACCCGCTCCAATGACTTTTCGCTTGAATTGGAAAGGTTATCCAAAACCACAACCTCATACCCTGCGTTTAACAGTTCCACACACGTATGGCTGCCGATATATCCGGCGCCGCCTGTAACTAAAATTGCCATAGCTACTCCTCCTTTTTTATCTTATACTGTTATCATACCACATCTGTAGGATGATTCAAGGCTTTCCTTAACAATTCTATCAAACAATAAACTCCCGGGAAAACCGGGAGCTTGTCCTGTCTATGCTACTTTACTTTTTGCCAGCTCTGCCAATTCCGCAAATCCCTCCGCGTCATTGACCGCCATTTCCGCCAACATCTTACGATTTATCTCTACATCGGCCAATTTGAGACCATGCATAAACTGGCTATAGGAAATTCCATTCAGCCTTGCCGCTGCATTGATACGGGCAATCCACAAACGACGGAACTGCCGTTTCCTTTCTTTCCTACCCGAATACGAAGTTGCCAAAGCTCTCATAACAGACTGTTTTGCCACTCTATACTGTTTAGAACGGGCGCCTCGATAGCCTTTCGCCAGTTTTAATATCCGATTATGTTTTTTCCTTGCATTTAAACCGCCTTTAACTCTTGCCATTGTCTATTCCTCCTTAACTGATCTCTATAAATATGGTAAAATCTTCTTCATATTCTTAACATTTGATTTATCTGTTATAGTCGGTTTCCTCAGATTCCTCTTTGTCTTAGCGGTCTTTTTGGTTAAGATATGCCTTTTATAAGCTTTATTCCTTTTTAATTTTCCTGTCCCTGTAACTTTAAAACGTTTTGCAGCTGCTCTGCTTGTCTTCATTTTTGGCATAGTATTTCCTCCTTCAAAATGCTATTTCTTCTCTGCAAGCACCATGCTTATGCTTCTGCCCTCTACCTTTGGCGCTTTTTCTATCACTGCTACATCTGCAAGGCTTTCTGCAAAATCATCCAGGATATGCTTGCTGCTATGCATATGGGCCATTTCCCGGCCGCGGAAACGCAGTGTAACCTTCACTTTATTCCCTTTTTCCAGGAATTTCTTGGTCGCATTCATTTTGGTATTCAAATCGTTGGATTCGATATTCGGTGACATACGGATCTCTTTGAGTTCAACAGTTTTCTGTTTTTTCTTTGCTTCTTTTTCTTTTCTTGCCAACTCATATCTGTATTTACCATAATCAATAATCTTACATACAGGCGGTTTTGCAGTAGGAGCAATTTTTACTAGATCGAGTTCTGCTTCCTCGGCTAATTTCATTGCCTCCCTGGACGACATAATGCCAAGCTGTTCTCCGTTTACTCCGATCAGACGTACTTCCCTGTCCCTGATCTGTTCATTAATCATTAATTCGCTAATGGTTGTGCACCTCCAAAATAAATAATAAAAAAAGCGGATAGAAAGGCTATCCACAATCAAACTCTAAGAACAACGTAAAAACATTGTTTGAACTATAAACCATAAGCCGCCCAATTGCGCTTAGGTGAGAGTGGATACTCTACTTGCTTTCAACAACTTTTATAGTGTAACATAGATGTTTTTTTGCGTCAAGTAAATCTTGAAAATTTTATACGGCTTATTTATATTGTAGAAATAACGCCGTTTTGCTATAATAATTTTATCCATTTGAAAATCTATCCGGAGGTACGGCCATGAATTCAAAAAAGCCACACGTTAAAATATCATTTAATTCCCCGGTTATCCTGACATTTTCAATCATCAGCCTGGCTTCGCTCCTGCTTGGCATGGCGACAGACGGAAAAACTACAGATTTGTTTTTCAGCGTATATCGTTCCTCCCTGCTCGCCCCGGCCACCTATATCCGTTTTATCGGACATATCTTTG
>CAOJLW010000042.1 GCA_948438565.1 uncultured Lachnospiraceae bacterium
GTGGATTTTGTCGCGGGTCAATCGACTGGCCAAGGAAATGACGGAAAATATGGACAAGTTTGAGCTGGGGATTGCGGTACAGAAAGTGTATGATTTTATCTGGGACGAATTCTGCGATTGGTATATTGAGATGACCAAACGTCGTACGTACCATCGTGATCAGGATCCTGTTTCGGCCAATACGGCGTTGTGGACATTAAAAGAAGTATTGGCGCAGGCGCTTAAGATGCTGCATCCGTTTATGCCGTTTCTGACAGAGGAAATTTTCTGTACGCTGTGTCCGGAGGAAGAGACGATTATGCTTGCCGACTGGCCCGTATACAGTAAAGAGCGCGACTTTTCTGCCGAGGAAGCTATGGTGGAACG
Source organism: uncultured Lachnospiraceae bacterium (assembly GCA_948438565.1). Lineage (GTDB taxonomy): Bacteria > Bacillota > Clostridia > Lachnospirales > Lachnospiraceae > Roseburia_B. The sequence continues at coordinate 367 of CAOJLW010000042.1, forward strand.
CTGTAAGGAGCTGGTCAGAAGCGTCCGTAACCGTCGTTCGGAAATGGATGTGCCGCCGTCCAGGAAAGCAGCGGTATATATTGTATCGGAAACGGAAGCTATCCGGCAAATCTTTGAAGCGGAACGGGATATGTATGCGGGTCTGATGGGGGCGTCCGACGTGTTGGTTCAGTCGGATACGGCCGGCATTGCCGATGACGCAGTATCTATTGTAATTCCGGACGCCGTAGTCTATATTCCGTTAGAAGATCTGGTGGATATGGCCAAAGAAAAAGAACGCCTCGAAAAAGAACAGGCGCGCCTGGAAAAAGAGCTGGCTCGTTCGAGAGGTATGTTAAATAACGAACGCTTTTTGAGCAAAGCGCCGCAGGCAAAAGTACAGGAGGAAAAGGACAAGCTTTTAAAGTACGAACAGATGATGGAACAGGTTACGATGCAGCTTGCTTCCATAAAATAGAGACTGCTGTAACTTGTAAAAGAATGTTGCGGATTTATGTAGGATATTGCGGCGAGATAATAAAAACTTAATATTTTTTCGCTTGCATATCAGAACCACTATATTATAATGGTAAAGGATCCTTAGAATATGCCGAATGGCATCAAGGCGTCCTTGCAGAAATAACGCCAGTATAATATAGTGGTTTTTTGAAGATAAAAGCAATCGGCACAGGAGGTGCGGGAATGATCAATTTTGAAGAGGAATTGAAAAAATTTAAGCCAAGTTTAGAGGTAGAGGAAGCGGAGGAAGCGATTTATAACCGTGATTTGACCGATATGACCGACATACTGTTGGAGATGATGAAAGAAAAGCGCAATTAGTGTGCAGATCAGTGAGGTGAGATATGGAATGTTATAATTGTGGCGCGCCGTTGACTGCGGAAGGGTACTGTGCGAAGTGCGGTGCGGACGTCAAAGTTTATAAAAGGATACTGCACGCTTCCAACGGTTTTTATAATGAGGGATTGGAACGGGCAAATGTCCGCAATCTTTCCGGTGCGGTAGAAAGTTTAAAAAAGAGCCTGCAGCTCAATAAAATGAATATTGACGCCAGGAACTTGCTCGGCCTTGTGTATTTTGAGATGGGGGATACGGTATCCGCCCTAAGCGAATGGGTTATCAGCAAAAATTACCAAGGTCGGAACAATGCGGCTGGGGATTACTTAAATGAGATCCAAAATAATCCGTCGAGACTCGATGCGATTAACCAGACGATTAAAAAATACAATCAGGCATTGATTTATTGCAGGCAGGACAGTCGGGATTTAGCCATGATCCAGCTTAAGAAGGTACTTTCCTTAAATCCCAAACTGATTAAAGGACATCAGCTTTTGGCGTTATTATATATGCAGGAAGGCAAATATGACCAGGCCAAAAAATCCCTGCGCAATGCGGCCAAGATCGATGAAAATAATACCATGACCTTGCGTTATCAGAAGGAAGTGGACAGCAAATTACGGGAATCCGGCTCCAAGAAGCAAAAAAAAGAGGATTTGATTTCTTATCAAAGCGGCAACGATACGATTATTATGCCCGCGCATTTTAAAGATAATTCCGCATGGCAGACAATACTAAATATTGTGATTGGCGTGGCGCTTGGCGTGGCAATCGCTATGTTTTTGCTTCTGCCCAATATCCAGCAAAAGGCCAAGGGAGAAACCAATGAAGCCGTAAAGGCGGCCAATGAGACGATTTCGTCCAAGGAACAGTCGATTGCGGATTTGGAAAGGGAAGTTACGGATTTGACTGCACAGGTGCAGCAGGCCAAAGACGATTCTCAGGCCATTAAGTCCAAATTGGCTTCTTATGAACAGCTTTTGGGCGCGTATGCCGCGTATGCGGCAGAGGATATGGACGCGGCGGGAGAAGCTTTGGGCAAAATCCGGGCGGAAGATTTGGACGACGGCATACGGTCGATGTATGACGACGCCAATGCAAAAGTAAAAGAGAAGTATTTGGCCTCTGCGTATCAGGAAGGCTATGGAGCCTATAATAAAGGCCAGTACGACGAAGCCGCGGAAAAGCTGGCCAAAGTCGTGGAAATGGACGAAACGTATCAGGATGGGTATGCCCTCTATTATTTGGCGCAGTCCTACCGGAGAGTGGATAATATGACGGAGGCGCTTGTGTATTACCAGAAGGTAGTGGAGAAATATCCGGGTACGGAGCGTGCGCGTATGGCGCAGAATATCCTCAATGCCAACGGCCAGGGAGACAATGCGGACACGCGGCAGGATACTACGGGTCAATCGCCGGAAGGCCAACAGCCGGAGCAGCCGCAGCAACCCGAGGGTCAGCCGGAGGGCCAACAGGAGCCGCAGGGAGAATAGTTAAGAAACAACCAAAATGTACAAAAGACGTAATGCCGGAAGGGGCATTGGCGTCTTTTTATTTTGCAGAAAGGAAAGGTTATATGGATTGTAAATATCAGTTAAAAGAAGGGTGCATGAGGATTTCGATGCCCAAGGAAGTCGATCATCATTGTGCGGAGCAGCTCCGGAAGGAGACGGATCTTTTGATCGGAGCCTATCATATACGCAGGCTTGTATTTGATTTTTCCGGCACGGAGTTTATGGACAGCTCCGGCATCGGGGTTTTGATCGGCAGATGTAAAAATATGGGGTACAGCGGCGGCGTAGTGTCGGCGGAACATTTAAATGAAAGGATTCAGAAAATTTTCGTGGTATCCGGCCTGCATAAGATGATTCAGGTGACGCCGGATGCGGATACGGTATGGGATATGGGGGAAAAGTAGAATGAAAAACGAGATGCGGGTAGAATTTGATGCCAAATCGGTCAACGAAGGGTTTGCCAGGGTGACAGTGGCGGCTTTTCTGACACAGTTAGATCCTACCTTAGACGAGGTTGCAGATGTGAAAACAGCAGTATCCGAAGCGGTGACCAATGCGATTATCCATGGTTATGAAAATCGGGAAGGGAAGGTATATCTGGCTTGTACATTAGACGGGGATACGGCGGTGATTACCGTGGAGGATCGGGGCGTCGGCATGGCGGATATTGAAAAGGCGATGGAGCCGTTTTATACGACAAAGCCGGAGCTTGAGCGTTCGGGCATGGGGTTTGCTTTTATGGAGGCTTTTATGGATGATCTTTTGGTGGAATCGAAAGCCGGAAGCGGGACAAAAGTGACTTTGACAAAGAAAATCGGACAGAGGGAAGAAGAAAATCAGGATGGATGCGGTGATAGCTCTTATTAAGCAGGCACACGCGGGGGATAAAGCTGCAAGGGAAAAATTGATTTCGGATAACTTGGGATTGGTCTGGAGCGCCGTTCGGCGGTTTGAACACCGCGGGCATGAAAAAGAAGAGCTTTTTCAGATTGGGTGTATTGGCCTTATGAAAGCCATTGACAAATTTGAGGTGGCTTATGAGGTGAAATTTTCTACATATGCGGTGCCGATGATTATAGGGGAAATCAAACGCTTTCTAAGGGACAGCAGCATGATGAAAGTATCGCGCTCCTTAAAGGAAAACGGTTGGAAAATAAAAAAAGCGTCGGACAGGCTTTCGCAGCAGTATGGAAGAGAGGCTACCTTACAGGAGATTTCACAGGAAATTGGATTGAGTGTGGAAGATATTGTGGAAGCTATGGAAGCCAATGAAGAGGTCGCCTCGATCTACCAGCCGGTCTACCAGTCGGATGACAGTGAAATCTATCTGGTAGACCAGGTGGCTGGAAGAGGCGTTTCCAAAACGGAAGAATTGGTGAACCATTTGCTTTTGGAACAGCTCTTGGAGGAGCTGGACGAAAAAGAAAAAGAGTTAATTGATCTGCGTTATTTTAAAGAAATGACGCAGGTGCAGGTGGCCAAAAAACTGGGCGTCAGTCAGGTGCAGGTATCCCGGATGGAACGCAGGATTCTGATGCGGATGAAAAAATCAAGCGAGCGATAGCGTCAGATTGTTTTCGTATTGCCGAACGTACCCATATCCTGTAGCAGGTGTTGTTTCATGGCATAGAGCTTGTCGGAAAGGTCGACATAGATTTTGGCCGGATTTACAAACCGTTTGGTTTCATCCCAGACGGTTTCTTTTTCTTTTGTGCAGACGGCCTGGATTTCCATGACGCTGGGCGATTGATAGACGCAGGAGCCATGTTGAAAAACGGGGAGTAACATTTCCCGCATATGGTAGCTGCCCCCGGCCAGTCGTGTTTTTTTCCAGGGTTCGTTGGGATCAAAAATGGTCAGATCCTGTTCCGTATCAAACGTTTCGTCAGCCAGGCAGATGTAGTCGGCGCGGATTTTTCCGGTATCGTTGTCATAGATGCGGAAAAAGGTTTTATTGCCGGGGTTGGTGACTTTTTCCGTATTTTCCGAAAGCTTGATCTTGGGGAGGAAGCTTCCGTCGTCACGTCGTATGGCGGACAGCTTGTATACGCCGCCAAACGCCGGGTTGTCTTTGGAGGTAATCAAATTGGTGCCGACGCCCCAGGAGGTAATCATAGCGCCCTGAAATTTTAAGCTTTCGATCAGGTATTCGTCTAAATCATTGGAAGCGGAGATGACGGCGTCAGGAAAACCGGCGTCGTCCAACATCCGGCGGACTTTTTTTGAGAGGTAGGCCAAATCGCCGCTGTCCATCCGGATTCCGTAGTTGGTCAGAGGGATTCCGGAACGTTTCATCTCGGTGAATACGCGGATAGCGTTTGGCACGCCGGATTTTAAGGTGTCATAGGTGTCTACCAGCAAAATGCAGGCCGAAGGGTAGAGGGAGGCATATTGCCAGAAAGCAGTGTATTCGTCGGGGAAGCTCATAATCCAGCTGTGCGCGTGCGTGCCAAGCACAGGCACGTCAAAGAGCTGTCCGGCAAGCACGTTGGACGTGCCTTGACATCCGCCAATAATGGCGGCGCGCGCGCCGTAAATCCCGGAATCGGGGCCTTGGGCGCGGCGCAGACCAAATTCCATAACGCCGTCGCCTTTGGCGGCATAGCAGACTCTGGCCGCTTTGGTGGCAATCAGGCTTTGATGATTTAAAATATTTAATATAGCGGTCTCAATCAGCTGCGCTTCCATAATCGGAGCAATGACCTTGATGAGAGGTTCCCGTGGAAAGATAATGCTGCCTTCCGGCACGGCATAGATGTCGCCGGAAAAATGGAAGTTTTTTAAATAATCCAGAAAATCTTCGCCAAAGATGCCAAGGCTCCTCAGATAAGAAATTTCTTCGTCGGAAAAATGCAGGCGTTTCATATAATCTATAATCTGCGCCAGGCCGGCGCAGACGGCGTAACCCCCGCCGCAGGGGTTGCTGCGGTAAAAAGCGTCGAACACAACGGTATCCTGACAGCCTGTTTTAAAATATCCTTGCATCATAGTCATTTCGTAGAGATCGGTTAACAATGTCAGATTTAAAGTACTCATAGGATTCTCGCTTTCTTGTCATATAGAGCCGGAGCGTGTACGCCGGTCTATGGATTTGCTAGTATTATAGTCTGAATAGATCGGTTTTGCAATTCTTTTAGTTGAAATATTTACTATATTGGTGCTACAATAATAAAGATAACAGTTCCAATCTGGAAAGTATTTTTAAAACGCACAAGGAGGATGATTTATGAAAAGGATGATGAAACGATGGGGGGCATCCCTGCTGGCTGTGGCTGTAGCTGCGGGGACGTTTACGGCCGGAGGATTTCCGGTTCTTGCAGACGTTGGTGGGACGCGTGCAGGGAATTTGGCCGACAATGGTACGGCTGCGCCCCAGGCATGGGGGGCGACGCCCAGTCCCAACCAATACGATTATCAAAAAGAAGAGTTGGCCGCATTTTGTCATTTTGGGCCGAATACATTTGAAGGAGTGGAATGGGGCGAACACTATGGGGACAGACATCCGTCTGAAATTTTTCGCTTGCAGCATGATTTCGACGCGGATTCTATGGTGCGCGCTTTCCAGGAAGCCGGATTTAAAAAGCTGATTGTAACGGCTAAGCATCATGACGGCTTTTGTATTTGGGCAAGCGACTATACCGACTATGATGTGGCGGAGGCCGGATATCAGGAAGGCGAAGGGGATGTGCTGGCGGACATTTCCGCAGCGTGTACCAAATACGATATGAATATGGGACTGTATTTGTCCCCATGGGATGTCCATGAACCGAGCTATGGATATTTTGACAAAGACGGCAATTCGCTCTGCGGCTCGGACGGACAGCCCAAGGACGGGATGACCTGGGAGCAGGTAGAAGCGTTAGACGAATTGGATTATAATGAATATTATAATAACCAGCTTGACGAGATTTTGGGAGATGACAAATACGGCAATGACGGACATTTCGTAGAGGTCTGGATGGACGGTGCAAAAGGGAGCGGATCCAGCGCGCAAAACTATGACTTTAATCGATGGTTTCATACCATTCAGAAACATGAGGGGATTCAGGCCGGATATCCGGACGACTGTCTGCTGTTTGGCGCAGAAGCTTATACGACGGTTCGTTGGATTGGAAATGAGAGTGGAATTGCCAATGAAGAGACCTGGTCAAAATCCAAGACCAATAAAGAAAACAATACGATAGACAGCAATATGACTAACGGTACGACCAAAGGCTTTTTCGACGGGAATCAATGGACAGTCCCGGAAGCGGACGCGCGCATTACAAGCGGCTGGTTTTGGGGCAACAGCAAAAAGACGCCAAAATCGTTAGACGAGCTTGCCGATATGTATTTTAATTCTGTGGGACACAATGCAACGCTTTTGTTGAATGTGCCTCCCAATACGGAGGGGAAGATCGATCAGGAAATCTTAGAGCGTGTGGCTGAATTTGGACAGAACGTCAAAGACAGCTTTAAAAATAATCTGGCAAAGGAAGCCGAGGTAACGGCGTCAGCGGTTCGGGGCAATGATATTGCGTTTGCGCCGGAAAATATCCTGGATGGTGACGACGCTACCTATTGGACCATGGACGACGGCGTGACGACAGGGAGCCTGACATTGGATTTAGGGGAGACCAAGACGTTTGATTTGGTTACCATAGAAGAGGCAATCCAGCTTGGACAGCGGATTAGCGGATTTTCCGTGGAATATCAAAACGGAGACGGCGGCGAATGGAAAAAGTTTGCAGAAGGCACGACGATTGGAGCTAAACGGATTTGCAGAAACCGGCCGGTGAAAGCAAGCCGGATACGGATTCAAATTACCGGTTCCTATGCCGTGCCGTTGATTAGTGAAGTAGGCGTCTATAAAGCGACAGAAGATTTTGCGTTAGGCCAGGCAATTCCAGACGGACTGGATATGATCAGTGTCGCGGATACCGATATAAGCGATGGGAAAGGCTTTACCGTCTCTCAGGGATGGACTGTAGAGACGGCTGAAAATGCTCAGGCCGGGAGTGTTTTTTTGGGCGGAACAAGTATGTGGGCCCACGCAGGGAAAGAAGCGACGCTGACGTTTACAGGCAGTAAAGTTTGGTTGTATGGAACGAAGGATTCAGGGCATGGAACGGCTGATATTTATATTGATGGCAGCAAGGTGGATTCGATTGATACCAGGGCAAATAACAGATCGACCGGTCAGATGATATATGAATCTCCGGATTTAAACGATGGCTCCCATACGCTGCGACTGGTCAATACCGGGACAATCGGGTTGGACGCCGCAGTGGTTTTGGACAATGACGGAATAGGTATGTTACAATTTGAATCGAACGCTTTGGCAATGGAAGAAGATGCACAAGCGGAGATTACTGTGAAGCGTATCGGAGGCAGCAGCGGGGAAGTGACGATAGACTATACGAACAATCCCGGTTCCGCATGGCAGGGACATTACGATGCGGATCTTCATGGGACGCTGACCTTTGGGGACGGAGAAACGGAAAAGACGTTTACGGTCACGACGAAACGTTTTACCGAAGTAACCGGCGATCTGTTTTTTACGGTAGACTTAGAAAATGCTGGAGGAGGGGTTGTGTTAGGGTTTATTCCTTCCATGAAGATTACAATCCGTGATTTGGATGATCCGTCGAGGATGCAGGAAGCAAAAGATCTTTTACAGGAATGTCAGGCGTTAGACTTCTCTTTGTATGTAGGCGAGGAGGTAGAGTCGGTAAAAGATCTGATGAAGAGTCTGGAGGAGTATCTTACACAAGAGGATCAGGCGCCGCGTAAAGAGCTTTTTGCGTTGGCTGCACAGTTAAAAACATTAAAAGAAAACTTAAAGCTCCGGGAAAATTACAGCGCAGAGGATCCGTTTGTGATGCCGGTCGGCAAAGAAATAAAGACGCTGGAAGCAGAGCTGTTTACGTTAGACGCTTCCGGGGCGACAGATAGCAATAAATATGTACGGATAACGGATAATGAACAGGCAAGCAATAAAAAAGAAGTCAACTGGTTTGAAGAGGGCAATCGGATTATCCTTCCGTTTGTGGCGGAGAAAGCAGGCGTCTATCAGATGACGGCAACCTACCGTAGCGGCAGGGCTGCCGGGAATCCCAATGCATTTGAATGGAGCGGAACCAATGTTGCGTCTGGCAGTCAGGATGTACATAACAACGGGGATGCATCGACTTTTTGCACCGTAGCGTTAAATATCGAAGTGACCAAAGCCGGCGCCGGGGAATTGGTATTTACGGCGTCCAGGAAAGCCGGTCCGGTCATTGATAAATTTGTTATAGAATATCAGGATCAATCAGAGGATACGGTAGCGGTAACCGGGGTTCGTTTGGAACCGGACGCCTTGCTTTTAACGACCGATCATATATCTGATATCTTGTCCCCAGTAATAGAGCCATCCAACGCGACCAATCAAAACGTAACCTATCAAAGCTCCGACGCGGATGTTGCAGAAGTGGATGAGAGCGGTCTGGTAACAGGGAAAAAGAGCGGCACGGCGCGCATTACGGTTACGACAGAGGACGGAGGAAAGACGGCAAGCTGTACGGTGACAGTAGAGCTGGCGGAAGAGCCAATTAGGGTGACGGGCGTAGCGTTAGATAAAGCTGCGATTACGCTTACGAATGAAAACCGGACAGAACGGCTGACGGCGTCGGTAGAGCCATCTAACGCGACCAATCAAAACGTAACCTATCAAAGCTCCGACGCGGATGTTGCAGAAGTGGATGAGAGCGGTCTGGTAACAGGGAAAAAGAACGGCACGGCGCGCATAACGGTTACGACAGAGGACGGAGGAAAGACGGCAAGCTGTACGATTACGGTAAGCTTTTCGGATTCGGCGGCAATACAGCAGCAGGAAGCGCTCCAAAAGCTGGATACGGCTGTTTTGGCAGCGGCAGCGACTGTTCAGGTCGGCCAGGGCAATTATACGAAAGAATCCTGGGAGGCGTTTTTGGATGCATACCAAAAAGCTGCAAACCGGTCGGGCAAGGAAACTGCGGAAGAATTAAATAGACTTCTGGGCAATTTGCAGCGTGCGCAAAGCGCGTTGGAACTGGTTCAGCAGCCGAACACACAGGTGACCGCGTTAAGCGCGCCTACAGGCGTAAAAGTTTCCAGTACAGCCAAAGGCGTCAAGGTGACTTTCCAGGCGGTGGCCAATGCTTCTTCTTATGAGATTTACCGTCAGTCCGGGACTGCCGCCGCCAAAAAGATTGCCGTGACGGCAAAAACATCTTATGTGGATGCAAAAGCGCCGGGAGGCAAAAAAGTGACCTATACCGTAGTGGCGGTTTCTTCCAATGCCGCTTATTCCAATAGTGCGGCCAGCGCGGGCGCAGGCGTTAAGCTGTTAAAAGCAGTTACGGGTTTGAAAGCGAAGGCCAAAACAGGCGGCGTTTCCATTCGTTTTAAAACAGTAAAAGGCGCTAAGAGTTACATCATTTACCGTGCATCCAAGAAAGACGGCGTTTATAAAAAAATCAAAACGCTTTCCGCCAAGAAGCAAACATATTTTGATAAAAAAGCGAAAAAAGGCAAAAACTACTATAAAGTCATTGCGAAGAAAGGCAAGATATATAGCTCTGCGGGTAAGATTGCTTCCGTGTCTGTCAAAAAATAGAGGAAGGTCATCAGGAAAAGAGAGGTCATATGATCACAAGTACATCCAATCCCCGTGTAAAAGAATTAGTTTTATTGGGGAAAAAAGCAAAGGAACGAAAAACGCAGGGCGTGTTTTTGGCAGAAGGAATCAAAATGTTTTCGGAAGCGCCGCGGGAGTGGATCCGTCAGGTTTATGTGTCGGAGTCTTTTCTATGGGAGGAGGCCAATCAGGGCCTCCTCGCAGGCGTCGAATATGAGACGCTTGCGGATCATGTTTTTGAAGCCGCCAGCGGCACACAGTCCCCGCAGGGGATTTTGGCTGTTTTAAAACGTCCCAAATGGGATATGGAGGTCTTATGCAAGCAGACGAAAGGCCTCTACCTCTTTTTGGAAAAGATCCAAGATCCCGGCAATCTGGGTACGATTTTACGCACAGCGGAAAGCGCGGGGGTGACGGCTGTGATTGCCAGTCCGTCTACCGTAGATCTATATAATCCAAAGACTGTCCGTTCCACGATGGGGAGTATTTTTCGGATGCCGTTTTTTGTGCCGGAGGATTTTCCCGACGCTATCCGGCAGTTTCAGGCGGACGGCGTCAGATGCTATGCAGCCAGCCTGAAAGGAAGCGTCCCATACGACAGTTTGGATTACAGGCAAAAAAGCGCATTTTTGATTGGGAATGAAAGCCAGGGTCTTTCCGAAGCAATTACGCTGCTTGCGGACGCGCGTATTCATATTCCAATGGAGGGGCAGGCGGAATCTTTAAATGCCGCCGTGGCCGCAGCGATTTTAATGTATGAAGCAAACAGGCAGAGAAGGGGATAATATATGTTTCGGTTATGGGCAAAAGAGATAAAGGCCAATCGCTTGCTGCGGGATATCACGATCGAGGACGCTTCGGACGATACCAGGACGCACAAGGTATTTCATGCGCTGGAGGAAGTCTGTTATGCGTTTGATCTGGCCAAACCGATTTGGCTTGACGCCAATGTCCAGGATTTTAAAAGAAATGCCAAAACCAGGTTTACGCAGGATCATTTTATAGAGAAAATTGCATTTGATTATTTGGAAGTACAGGTGATAGAAGAAGATTAAGCGCAAGTATTAAGTTTTTCTGAAATTCCCAATATCAGGCAGAAAAATATGGAAAGCTGTGTTATAATACAATCAATAAATACGATAGATTCAAAAACGTATGGAGGTTTTACAAGATGGCACAGCAGCGTATGCATATGGATAGTATTGGGGAAGATGCGGACAGCTGGAAAACGGTGATGCTTATTTATAACAGCGCCTTAAAGGAAGTAGGCACCAAGCTGGAAATCTTAAATGACGAATTTTTGCACGTACATCAGTATAACCCAATTGAATATATAAAGTCCAGGATTAAGTCGCCGGAGAGCATTGTGAAAAAACTAAAGCGCAACGGTCATGAGAGCACGATTTCCAATATGACGGAATATGTCAATGATATTGCAGGCATCCGCATTGTGTGTTCCTTTGCATCGGACATTTACCGGATGGCGGAGATGATTGGCAGGCAAAATGATCTGACGGTTGTCCATGTCAAAGATTATATTAAACATCCCAAGAAAAGCGGTTATAAAAGCTATCATATGCTGGTGACCATTCCCATCTTTTTTTCGGATCGTGTCGTGGACGCCAAAGTAGAGATACAGATCCGTACGATTGCGATGGATTTTTGGGCCAGTCTGGAGCATAAGATCTATTATAAGTTTGAGGGAAAGGCTCCGGCTAATCTTCAGGCGGAGTTGA
>CAOJLW010000043.1 GCA_948438565.1 uncultured Lachnospiraceae bacterium
TAGAGCAAGGGCATCGCTCAATCATCTAATTTGATGATTTTGCAACACCCTCTTCCCGTTTACACATCTTACTTTATTGCGCTGTTTTTATAAAGATTACATTCCGGTATTTATTAAAAACACCAAGTAGAATCATACCCAATATCCCGCAGGAAATCATCTCTCCAATACCTACCGTCAACATAAAATATGGGATCGATCCTTCAAACCGATATACATAAGCTAAAATAAACGGCACGATCAGCGTATTGGCAATTATCGGCGGAATTGGAGCCGCCCATTTATATTTGCGAAGCATATAGGTTCCAACCGCTCCCAGCAAAGTTGCAAAGCTGCCAAACACAATGTCCAAAGGCATACACCCCGTCAACAAATTACTCAACACACACCCCACCGTAAGTCCTGGTATCGCTGCCGGCGTGAAAAACGGTAAGACGGTCAGCGCTTCCGAAAAGCGCACTTGGATCGCATAATTGGCCAATCCCAACGCGTTGGCCAACAGTGTCAACACGACATACAACGCGGCTATCATAGCCGCCTGGGTCATAAACAGTACTTTCTTGTCTCTCATATTCTTTTTTCTCCTTTAGTTTTGTTTTAGGTGAGGAAGGTCTCGAACTCACCGGTTTCTTTTACTGTATCCTTTCAGATTTACAGCGAAAAATAGTATAGCATGACCCGCTGCCAAAATCAAGCTCTGATTCCATATGTTTGACTATCATAATATTTAATGTATTGACAAAACAATATTATATGGTGTATAGTATTAATCATGAAATAATATTAAAAGTCAAACAATATTAAAAAGGAGTGATGGAATGGTATTTGCTACAGGGGCAGCTTTGCTAGACGCCATTGTTCTGGCAGTTGTTTCCAAAGAAGAAAAAGGAACCTATGGATATAAAATTACGCAGGATGTCCGCAAAGCCATCGACATATCAGAATCCACGTTATATCCGGTCCTAAGGCGCCTTCAAAAAAATCGGAATTTAATCGTATATGACGTGGAATGCGCCGGCCGAAACCGCCGATATTATAAACTAACGGAGATGGGCGCAGTCAAATTAGAAGAGTACAGACGAGAATGGGCGGACTATTCATCTAAAATTACAAAACTATTTTCGGGAGAGGAGTTAACATGAATAAAATGGAATTTCTAAGGCAGTTGGAAGAACTGCTTCGTGACATACCGGAAAATGAACGCCGGGAAGCCATAGAATATTACCGGAATTATTTTGACGACGCAGGGCCGGAGAACGAAGCGCAAATCATCGAAGAACTTGGCTCTCCCTGGAAAGTGGCAGAAAGCATCAAACGGGATTTATTTGACGAAAGCTATAAAGCATATAGCTTTGAAAAGCCATCCGCGAGCCGGAGCGCAGATCGAACCACGCGCAATATCCTGATAGCCGTTTTACTGATATTCACTTGCCCGCTTTGGATTGGCCTTGCGGCAGCGGCCTTTGGCCTTTTGGTTGCCGCCGCTGCCTGTGTATTTGCATTGGCCATTTGTGTCGTGGCAATTGTCGGCGTATTTTTTATTGTCGGCGTTGTGCTGACAGGAGTCGGTTTTACCAAGCTGTTTACCGGACTGCCTGCAATTGGCTTAATCCTTCTCGGAATTGGTCTGCTCATGCTTGCATTTGGTATGCTGGGTTTGATTATTACTGTATGGGCAGTCGGCAGGATACTTCCATGGACCATACGCGCTATCGTTCGCATTTGCAAAAAGCCGTTTCAGAAAAGAGGTGCATTAATATGAGAGGATTTACCAAAATTTGCCTGTGGATCTGCCTTGGGTTAGTCTGTAGCGCTATCCTGTGCCTGGGCGTCGGTTCGGCGCTTGGAAGCGGTTTCCGGGAAGTGTATGCCATGGCCCAAAACGGGGAATTAAATATAGGGAACTGGCATATTGGTCCGGATGGATACTTTATCGGATGGTCCAAAAAAAACAGCGCTCCCGCCGAAAGAATAGACGGAATCGTACAACAACAATATCCAGAACAGGACGTACAAAACCTTACCGTTAAAATTAAATATGGAAAAATAAATTTTATCACCGGCACATCCGATCAAATTGACATTTCCGTTGATGCGCCCAAACGAAATACGTATCGTTGCCATTATAAGAATGGAACCGTTGAACTGATAGACAAAACGCCAGGGTATATCTGGAATGCCGGCATAAGCAGCGAGGATGAGGTAAATGTCACCATAAGCATTCCGGAAGGAAAAATATTTGAGGAAGTGACAATGGACACAAATGCTGGTACAATAGATATAACGCATCATTTAATCTCAGATTCTATTCTATGCACACTGGATGCCGGAGAATTAACAGCCAAACAGCTTACGGTAGAAGACGATTTCTCCGTGGAAGTCGGCGCAGGCAGAATGCAGGTCGAACAATTTTACGCCGAATCTCTGGAAATAGACTGCGGCGTTGGCGAAGCAATCCTGTGTGGCCAAATATCCGAAGAACTATATGCAAACTGCGGCATTGGTAAAATTGATATAGAACTTATCGGACGGGAAGACGATTATGATTATACCATAAGCTGCGGCCTTGGCATGATTCATATCAATGACAAAAATTATTCCACGTTATCCATGGATAAAGAAATTGACAATGATGCGGATAAGGAAATTGAGCTTATATGCGGTGTTGGCAATATCGATTTAACAGTAAAGGAGGATTGACTATGGAAAAAAGACTATACAAATCAGCGACAAACCGGGTGATCTGCGGCGTCTGCGGGGGACTGGGCGAATATTTAAATATTGACCCGACTCTGGTTCGCCTGCTTTGTCTGGTTTTAATCTGCGGCGCCGGAAGCGGGTTGCTGATTTATATTGTGGCCGCAATTATCATGCCGGAAGCGCCGGGCAAATATTAAGGTTATTGCGCTTTTGATCGACAACGCGGTCATAGAAAAGCTGTTTGAAAACCTTTTCTATGACCGCGTTGTTTTTATTTGAGCAAACGCCCTCAATGAACCAAGAGATCCCTTTATGCGTTAATCCTGCGTAAAATCCTGCGTAAAATCATGACTTTTCATTGTAATATCCAATATAAAATGATATAATAATGTGTCGATTTTTTGCATAAACACAAAGAGGGAGGATATTATGACTGGTACAACACTTGGTATTTTTACTGTAATCGTTGTCTATATTTTAGGAATGGTAGGCATCGGTATCTCGTTTTCCAAAAAAAATAATGACGTCAATGATTTTTATTTAGGCGGCCGAAAATTAGGCCCGCTGGTAACTGCGATGAGCGCGGAAGCGTCTGATATGAGCAGTTGGCTTTTAATGGGATTGCCGGGTCTCGCTTATTTATCCGGTACTGCGGATCCCGGCTGGACGGCCATTGGCCTTGCGGTCGGCACCTATTTTAATTGGCTGATTGTCGCTAAACGCCTGCGCCGCTATACGGTCGCCGCCGGCAACTCCATTACTATTCCGGATTTCTTTTCCAATCGTTTCCGGGATAAAAGCCACGCACTATTGGCGATTTCCGCTCTGATTATTGTTATTTTCTTTATCCCGTATACGGCATCGGGTTTTGCCGCCTGCGGCAAATTGTTTTCCACTCTATTTAATATTCCCTATATCCCGGCTATGCTGATCAGTGCAGTCGTCATTGTCGGCTATACGGCTCTGGGTGGATTTTTGGCGGCAAGCGCCACCGATTTTATCCAGAGCATTGTCATGACGCTTGCGCTTATTATCGTTGTATGCTTTGGCATACAGACTGCGGGCGGTTTTGATATCGTCCTTGACAATGCCTCAAACCTGGCGGGTTACCTGTCCATGACAAGCCTCCACGATGCCGCTACCAATTCTGCCAGCAATTACGGTTTTATCAGCATTGTATCCACCTTTGCATGGGGACTTGGCTATTTTGGCATGCCGCATATCCTGTTACGTTTTATGGCTATCGAAGATGAACGCAAGCTGACGCTTTCCAGGCGGGTTGCCTCGGTATGGGTAGTCATTTCCATGGCAGTTGCTATTTTTATCGGGATTATCGGATACAGTATGTCGCAATCCGGCGCTTTGGATGTATTAAGCGGCTCCGATTCAGAAACCCTGATTATCAAAACTGCACAGCTTTTGAGCGCCCACGGCGTATTGGCCATTATACTGGCTGGCATTATACTGGCCGGTATCCTTGCCTGTACCATGTCAACGGCAGATTCACAGCTTTTAGCCGCGGCTTCCAGTATCTCGCAAAATATATTAAGAGATGTGCTGCATTTAAAGCTTTCTCAAAAAGGCATGATGCGCGCCGCAAGACTGACCGTTGTAGGTATTGCCATAATTGCCGTATTTATTGCGCGGGATCCGAACAGCTCCGTCTTTGCCATCGTATCGTTTGCATGGGCTGGTTTTGGCGCGGCGTTTGGACCGGTTATGCTTTGCGCTCTCTTTTGGAGGAGAACCAACCGCTTTGGCGCGCTTGCAGGCATGATTTCCGGAGGAACCATGGTATTTATCTGGAAATATCTCGTACGCCCGATTGGCGGCGCATGGAATGTATATGAACTGCTTCCGGCATTTTTAGTGGCGTGCATATTTATCGTAGCAGTCAGTCTTTTGACAAAAGCGCCGGAACAAGAGATTTTAGACGAGTTTGATTCCATTTAAATGAAAGAAAGACGCAAAACAGGAGCCGAAATATCGGCTCCTGTATTTTGATTCCAATTTTTATCCGGGCATCCGGCTTCGAACCCTTGACCCCAAACGTTACCTCCACAGTTAACTCGGCCCAGGCGCCCTCGCGGCACACAAGAGTGTTTACTTAGGGCTGCTCCATTCCTGACCTGACCCGGTTCATAAATTCCTGTTGCGCAAGACCCAAACGTCATCGCCACTTATGAAGGGCAGCTTCACAATCAAAAACCCTCGGCAGGATATCACCCCAGCTATAGCGGATTGCTGGTACAGGGTACCGCTAGCACCCCGGCTGCCCGGAGATTTAAGTATATCGTTTTTTGGAGATTTTGTCAATCTTCGTGTTTTGTTTTTTCCAATACGCTCTAAGAACCATAGATCCCCCACAGATTTTTAATCTGCACGGACAGCTTATCAAACGTCCATTGTTTATCGCTGTTGCTCTTTCGATTGGGATCATTGACAAAAAAGCCATCGTTGTCATAGCCGTGCAGCAAAATATAGTGTCCTCCGGTTGTAAAGTCCCCTGGAGACATACTGCACACCAATAAGCCGCCGGAATCCAAAACTGCTTTCATACTATTTTCACTTAAAGATACTTCCTGTCCAGAAAGTCCCAAGTTTTGGGCTCCTGTCGTCCAAAATTCCCAACTGGTCCCTTCCGGCGTATGATAGCCTTCCTCTTGCGCATATTCGGCCATAACCCTTGGGTTCATTGATAAATCCCCAGTATAATACAAATACGCCATCGCCATACAGGTGGGCCCACAGCCAGCCAGGCCAATCATAGCGTCTCCATATAAATCATACCCCCATCGCTTGTCCCACTGCATCAAAAGCGGCACGCTCCCCGATTCATAATCGTTGGACAAATCAATGGACTTACCGATATACGCTTCCTTTTGGGTATAGTTTTTTACAAAATCATAGGTCTCTTCATTCTGTTCCAATAATTCCGCTAATTCCAGCGGATATTCGTCCTCTTCTGCCGAAGCCTGTATTTTTCTTTGCAGTTGTTTTACCTGGGTTCTCCTGCCAAAAGCGGGCATCTGCATAAACCAATTGGTCTGATAACAAACCACTAACAGTATGGCGGCGAACACGACGACTGTGCTACGCAGGATTCGTCGTCGTTTTTTTCGCCTTCTCCTGCTGCGGATACTACTGTGTGAAGATCTACGGGGAACGCCTGCGCGCATACCCGTCCTCTCCTCCGCCGGCATCTTCCCCCCTTGTTCTACGGATATAATCTGCAATTCGCCACTATGTCCAAACATGATAAAACCACCTTTCTTTTGCATACTCCAATTATACAGGCAAAGGCGGTTTTTTGTTTATATATTTTGTTTTTGTTTACTTAAGATTTTATGAAGTTTTCTTTTTTTCGCGCAATTCCCGAAAAAAAGCGCTGAGCATAGCGGAACATTCTTCCTCCAACAAACCGGTTTCAATCTCGACCTGATGATTAAATTGGGAAATCTGAAGCAGGTTTAAAACCGAACCTGCACAGCCGGCTTTTGGATTCATCGCCGCTATCACAACCTTTTGCATTCTGGACTGTACGATGGCTCCCGCGCACATCTGGCAAGGTTCTAAAGTGACGTACATCGTGCAGTCCTCCAGCCGCCAGTCGCCGCATTTCTTACTCGCCTTTTTTATTGCGGTCAGCTCTGCATGCGCCAGCGCGTTTTTATCCGTATTTCTTCTGTTATATCCCCGTGCAATGATCTTACCCTCACGGACAATTACGCAGCCGATCGGCGCTTCCTCTAAGGCGTATGCCTTTTTCGCTTCCCGGATTGCCGCCCGCATATATTTTTCTTCCCCATCCATAGATTTTCCCTTTCCCGTTTCTGACTTTATATGCCAATTATAACACGAAGGGAAAAGTTTTTCATCCCATACTACAATATGCGATACCAATACCCAAAGTTGCCGGTTTTAAACTCGGTATGTTTCGCCGTGCGAAATTCCGGAAAACCAAACATGGAGGCCATTACCCGCTCCTGGTTTTGAAATATGCCTGGCACGCCGATAAAATATTCTTTTTTTCCGTTTTCACTCATTTCTCCAAACAAAATATGTCTGTAATTAAAAAACCCATGCAGCAAAAAGCTGTTGTTTCCTACATACCAATACTTCCTCGGAAATTCCTGCAAATCGTTTAACTGCATATTGACACATTCAATTTCCTGCCCTTCAAACGGATACACAATATCCATTTTTAGTCGGAGCTTTTGAAAAATTTTCTCCCATCCGCTTTCTTCCAAAAACTCTTCTAACGGAAGTTCCGTAGCCTGAATATTTCTATTATCCCGTTGCGAGGATCCGTCCCTAACATCGGCAGTCTGTTGTTGGACGGATACGCCTTTCTTTTCTGCGGCAGCAGACTGTACCGATGCGTCCTTTACGTTGGCAGGATTTGTTTGAACCGATGCGTCTGTTCCGCTATCTGACTCCAATTGCATGGGCGCGCTTTCCCGATTGCCAGAATCCGTCGAAACAGATACGCTCTTCGCATTAGCCTGAATCGGCGCGCCACTCGCTTTGCCGGAATGATTCTGAACCGGCGCGCCTTTGTCGTCGCCGGAATTCACCTGCTCAGACGCATCTTTGTCGTTGCCGGAATTTGTCTGAACGGACGCCCTTCCCCTATTGGCGGCCTGATTCCGGACAGATGCACGTTCTTTGCCTGCTGTCTTAGACGGCACAGATTCATTTGAGCTGTCCGGCGTATCCAATCGTTTGGATTCAGCTTCTTCTTTTAAAACTTGAAAAGAATTTATTTTAATCTCCCCATTTTTCCACTGGCTCGCAAGATAATCCTGCCCTCCAACCGGAATCATAATCCCTTCCATATCTCCAATCGTTAAGCCGAATTTCAAAAGCTCTTTGACTTCAAATGCATAGCGAACATCCCCAGCGCCTCTTGCAATTACCATTTCACCCACTGGTATTCCCTGTATAATTTCCTCTTTTCTGGCAAATAAATAAACTGTAGCTTCTGTTTGTTCTATTGCCAGGTTACGCAAATGTACCTCTACCCGGCATACGCTGCCCCGGATTTCCACTTTAGCAAATCCGGCGTTTTCCATTTTTTCGTCATTTTCATATTTATTGATATAGGTAATAAAACGCTGTAATCCTGCCATATTGCCCCTAATCGGTTACTTTTATAGCATTTTATGCTTACTGTGATAAATTATGCGAAAAAAATTTGAAAAAAGGGTTGACATTTCTCTCACTTTGGTTTATATTAATATCGAAAATAATAATCATTACTATTTTGAGAAGGTGGCACGGTACGAATGCTAAAATACAGCCGACAGCGTGAATCCATCAAAAAATATCTGGATACCCATCGGACACATCCGACAGCAGAAATTGTTTACCAGAATGTGAAACAGGAGTTTCCCAATATTAGCCTCGGAACGGTTTACCGGAATTTAAACCTTCTGGCGGAAAGAGGCGAGATTTTACGTATTTCCCCTGGCAATGGACCGGATCACTACGATGCGGATCTGACGCCACATTATCATTTTCTGTGCACGGAATGCGGACAAGTTCTGGATATTGATATGGAACATCAGGCACAGCTTGATGACATCGCGATGAAACAATTCGATGGTATCATTACCAATCATGTGACACAATTTTTCGGACTTTGTCCGAAGTGTAACAATACTAAAATGAACTAATTAGAAAAGGAGATTATTATTATGGCAAAATTTGTATGTTCAGTATGTGGTTATGTTCACGAAGGAGATCAGCCGCCAGAGGTATGTCCTATCTGCAAGGCTCCGGCTGAAAAGTTCACCAAGCAGGAGGGCGAAAAGACCTGGGCAGCTGAGCACGTGGTAGGCGTTGCAAAAGGCGTTAGTGAAGATATTGTTTCCGATTTAAGGGCAAATTTCGAGGGCGAATGCTCAGAAGTTGGTATGTATCTGGCTATGGCAAGGGTTGCCCACAGAGAAGGCTATCCGGAAATCGGTTTATACTGGGAAAAAGCCGCTTGGGAAGAAGCAGAGCATGCTGCAAAATTTGCTGAACTGTTAGGCGAAGTCGTAACAGACAGCACAAAGAAAAATCTGGAAATGCGTGTAGAAGCTGAAAACGGCGCTACGGCCGGCAAATTTGACCTTGCAAAAAGGGCAAAAGCACAGAACCTGGATGCCATCCACGATACCGTTCATGAGATGGCAAGGGATGAGGCAAGACATGGAAAAGCGTTTGAGGGGTTATTAAAAAGGTATTTCGGATAGGAAAAAACCCCGTAAAATCAAGGGTTTAAGCAATTTTAAGGGGATCGGCTCATATGGGCTGATTCCCTTTTTTGGCTTCAGTGGCTGTGTAAAAAACTGTGTAAGGTTCTGGGTGTTTTGGGTAAACTGTGTAAGAAAAAACTGTGTAAACCAAAAGCAAGAAAAAAGCCCTCTTTTTGGGGCTTCTTCCTTAGTATACGGTTATATCTTCATCTTCATTCTTTCTGCTGTATATTCTTATGTGGAAATAGTTTATATTTTTCTCTTCTATATTTTTATTATATTCTTTAAAAATAGGGGGGTTTTCGTATCTTCTGTCGTATTCTAAATAATCATATAATTTGTTTTTTAAATAATATACTGATGTATTACTTTTTATCAATATAGAAACTGAATAATATTCATATCCTTTTTTATCTCCTTTATACATATATCCTATTATTAAGTCATTTGTTATATAATCAGTGTCTATACCTATGGTTTGTATAAAGCCATTTTGCATTAACCACTTGTGCCAGTCTATTAGAGATGTTCCTGTTTCTGGTAATCTATCAATAAGTTTTTGAAATCTTTTTGTTCTTGCCATTTTGGGCGGCTCTCCCTTCTCTATAAATTATTTATAAAGTATACCATATTTAGCGCATATGTGCTAGCCCTTATTTAAAGGCGGTAAACTCGGCGGCTGTCAAGTGCTAGGGTGGAGATTTTTTGATTGTTCTTTAATCAAAAAATACTACCCGATCTTGACTGCCTTACAAGCTAAAAGATAATAGGAACAGAGGAAAAACCACAAAGGGGCTTTTTCCTCTTAGGTGCTATGTTTTTTTCCAGTCTGGCGAAAAAGTATATTTTTTGTGGTAAATGATGATTTTTTAAAAAAAAATTGAAAAAATGCGTGATTTTTTTTGAATTTCAAAAACCCTCTGGGGAAAGTGGGGAAACTGGGGAAAGTGGGGAAAAAATATAATGATAAACTTTTAAAAATGGCTTAAATACGGCATTTCTCTTACGCGCACACACCGACAAGGGCTTGTGTCGGTGTGTGTGGGGTAAACTGGGGAAAGTGGGGAAAGTGGGGAAAAAAACACGCCTAAAAGTGGGGAAAATGGGCTTTTAAAGTGGGGAAAGTGCTTCACTTACCCCTCTTTCCACAGTTTACCCCTCAATTCACATACGAACAAGCGGCCAAAAACGAAGTTTTTGGAAGGCTAACCCGCCCGCTTGTGAGGTCGTAAGATTTTCGGTAGAAAATCGAGCGTAAAAAATACAAAAAGTTTTACCCCTTCAGGGGTAAAATGTTCACGCCCTTATAAAAACAAGTATAAAATATTAAATTCACTTAGCTTTTACCCTTGTTTGCTTTTACTTTCCCTTGTTTATTTTTCTGATCTGTTGACAAAAGTGGGGAAAGATTATAAAATTATATTATAAAAAAATTAAATAAAAAATCTAACAAGTATAGATTAAATGGAAAAATTAAAGGGCTGAAAAGTCTTTTATTTTCTGTTTAATCTATTTTTTGTTTTATAAGAAAGGAAGAAAGAAAATGATAGAGATTACAAAACAAGATTTTTTCAATGAAAATTTAGAATTTATAGAAGAAAAAATAATTAATGATGTATCAAGCCGTTATTATAAAAATAAGAGCGGCGAATACTTTTTATTACGCCTTAACTATTATGTAGGTTTTTTAAAATATTTTAGAATTACTTATGATGAATATTTAAAAGAAACTTGCTATTTTGAAACTAAGACAAATAAAGAATATGATTCAAATGATAGTTTTTATAGAAAACGCTTTAACTATGGATATGATGATTAAAAAAGGAAGGTGAAAAAAATGAATAATAAAAAATACTTTAACTGTAAAGATGAAAACGGTTATATGAAAAAAGATCGAGAATGGATAGATAAGTTTAAGGCTCTTTATAGTAATTATACGGCTGATGAACTTATAGCCTATGAAAAGGAAATATATTCAATGGGTAATGATATAATGGGCTTAGAACATAAGGTTCATTTTATAAGTATTATTCTATATAATAATTACGCTCTTTTTACTGCTATCGAAGAACTTATAAAAGAAAAAACAAAAAAAAAGGGCGGTGATGTCTAATCAATGAAAAAGAAAAAACAGTTATAAAGGCGAAAATCTTTGAAATAGTGCAATATGAAAAAAATCCTAAAACTGGGGAAGATTTACATTTTAATGAAGAAGTTATAAAAGATGGATTAGACCACAAAACTATTAAGCGTTTCGCTTATATCAAACATAACAAAGATCCTTATACTATAGAAGAAGAAAAACAAGGGAAAGGAAAAGCGGGTGAGTTAAAAAATGACCACTGGCACGTTGTCCTTGAGTGCCCTGGCAAGGTTGATATAAAATATATAGCTAAGTGGTTTAATGTTCCTGAACAATATATAGAACTACCTAAAGGGCGTGGGGCTTTTCTTGATAAAGTGGCATACTTAACACACGAAAGCGAAAAGGAACAAGCAAAAGGTAAAGCCCTCTATGATGATGAAGAAGTTATAGCAAATTTTGACTGGCGAAAAGAACTCATTGAAAGAGAAGAAAATAAATTAAAATATGGTGGGGATTTATGCCCTAAAGACCGTATGCGTTATGATGTAAGATACTTAGGTAAAACTTTAAAAGAGTGTCAAGATGAAGATAAAAAAATGTATATGGATAATGAAAAAGATCTCACATATCTAAGACTGCGCTATATAAATGAGTTAAAACCTCCAAAAGAAAGAATTAATATTTATATATCTGGTGAAGGTGGAAACGGTAAAGGCTTAATGAGTAAAGCAATAGCAAGAAGCCTATTCCCTGATATAACAAATGAAGAAGATATATATTTTTGTGTAGGTGCTGAAGGTGCTGAGTTTATCGGTTATGACGGACAACCTATTATTATTTGGTCTGATAAAAGGTCTTGGGAACTTTTAAAAGTTTTAAAAGGTAGGGGAAACGCTTTTGAAGTTTTAGACCCTCACCCTGATAGAAAAAACCAAAATGTAAAATATGCTTCAACTAATTTATGT
>CAOJLW010000044.1 GCA_948438565.1 uncultured Lachnospiraceae bacterium
TCTGTATCCGGCTCTTTGATCTCTGTTTTCTTTTTTACCTTGTTTTCCACTTCTTTTTTCGTTTCTTTCTTAGCGACCGTCTTTTTCTTTGTATTTTCCGTATCGCTGACGGCTGCCTGCTGCTGCGGCTCCTTTGGCTTTTCCTTGCCATTGTACAGATACATACCCGCAAGTCCTAAAACAGCAGCCACGACAAACACCGCTGCTATTTTATATTGATTTTTCCGAAAAAAGTTACTGCCTCTTCTCATATCATCACCATCCATAGTCATATTTTGCTGTTTGCTGACTATAGTCTGTGCGTATTTCGAAGTTTTATTCAGTCGATAGCAAATTCAATGCCGTCATAATAATATTTTAAAATATCCTGATAGGTATACCCGGCCTCCGCCAATTGATTGGCGCCATACAGGCTGGCCCCCAACCCATGTCCTAAGCCTTTTGTCATCACGCGAATCTCTCCGTCCACTTCCTTGAAGGAAAAAGCGGACGAATTCCAGTCATACGCAAGCCTCAGCTCTTCACCGGAAACAATATTTCCCTCAATGGAAATCTCCGTCACATACCCGGCCGTATCCTTTTTTGTAATGACAATCCCAGCCAATAGCTCCTCCGCAGTCTTTTCTGTAGCCGCCGCTTTCGTCGCGTCGCTAAAGAATGTCGCGCCTGTTGCAATCAATTGCTGCGGCGTATAAAACACCACTTTTAAAAAATCCTCAGAGGGCAAATCCATTCGGCTGTCCACACTTTTTAAATACGGATACTCGTCATTTCCATAGACCTCAGCCGCCTCTCTGGTATATCCTGCGCTGCACCGATGGAAATCCGCTTTGATATATGCTTCGCCATGACGCATGACAATCCCTGCCGTTTCTTCGATACAGCTTTTGATACGGCTAAAATATTTCGAGAAATTTTCCTGTCCCCACATCTTGATCATTTCCCCTTTGGTCAGACCCTCCGGCAATTCTTCCCCCTGCTCAATCGCGCGGATACAGTTTGTCCGAGCAATCACTGCCTGTGCTTTGATGGCTTCCGTTTCTGTTTCCATGCTGATTTCATTTGCCAGAATTCCCGGCAGGATATCCTCGTCCAAAACCGATTCCGATTCTTCCGTCGAAGGAATCAACGATAAATCTTCCATGGAATTTTTGCCTGTCCCCTGTATTAAAATTGTAAATACCACAGGAATCAGTATAAAAAATGCTGCCCCGCAAAAAATTCGATATAAAAAATGCTTCATGTTTTAAATATATGAAGCATTTCAATAATTATGCGTTTTGTTTTAAGGACGCCTTTAACCGATCGCTTAATTGCGCAAACTCCGCCAACGTCAGTTTTTCTCCCCGGATATCTGCGGAAAGTCCCATCGCCAAAAGCGTGTCCCAAACCGCTTCCTTGGAACAGCAAAGACCGCCGGCATGATACAGTGCATTGGCCAGGGTTTTCCTCCTCTGATTAAACGACGCCCGAATGATCCGAAACATCCAAGCCGCATCCGTCACCTCCACCGGCGGCCGCTCATACCGCTCCAAGCGGATTACCGCGCTTCCAACCGTCGGCCTTGGCATAAAACAATTGGGCGGCACATTGGCCACGATCACCGGTTTGGCATAATACTGCACCGCAAGGGACAACGCTCCATACTCTTTGCCGCCCGGCCCCGCCTGCATACGATCCGCCACTTCCTTTTGCACCATCACCGTAATGCTGTGAATCGGCAAAGGTTTTTCCAACAGGGACATGACAATCGGCGTCGTAATATAATAGGGAAGGTTCGCGACAACTTTCATCGATTTGCCCGCACATCTTTCTAACGCGAAAGCCGTCAAATCCATTTTTAAAATATCCGATTCGATCACCTCCACATTGGAATATCCATGTAGCGTTTCCTCCAAAATCGGAATCAAATTTCTGTCAATTTCAACCGCCGCCACCGAACCCGCCGATTCGCAGAGACGTTGCGTCATCGTGCCAATCCCCGGCCCAATCTCCAACACAAAATCATCCGGACCAATTTCGGCCGCTTTAATAATTTTGTCCAGCACGTGCGTATCAATTAAAAAATTCTGGCCAAACTTTTTCTGAAAATGAAAATTATATTTTTGAATGACTGCAATCGTATTCTGCGGATTCCCTAAACTCGCCATCTTACGCCAATACCCCCAATGATTTTTTCATAGAATACCATAGAACCAAATCAAATGCAATTTTTAATCCCGAATCTGCAACGGACATGAGCCATCCTCTCTCCAGTTCAGAACAAACATTCTGTTGACTGTTGCAATTTTCAAGCGACCATGTTATACTATAGCAAACCAGAACATTCGTTTGCAAAGGAGTCCTCTATGCATCCATTATCCACTAACGCAAATTGTTCCCCCGCAACCCGCCTGTCCCCTACCATTTTAGATAAACTGACCATTCTAACCGCCGCCGCCAAATACGACGTCGCCTGCACCTCCAGCGGCGTGGACAGAAAAGGCGACGGAGCCGGGATTGGCAATACCATGTCCTGCGGCATCTGCCACAGTTTTGCCGCAGACGGCCGCTGTATTTCCCTGCTTAAAATTCTATATACCAACGAATGTATTTTTAACTGCGCCTATTGTCAGAATAATCGCAATGCCGACGTCCCCCGCGCCACCTTTACGCCGGAAGAAATCTGCACCCTGACCATTGAATTTTACCGCAGAAACTATATCGAAGGCCTGTTCTTAAGCTCCGGGATTATAAAAAGTCCGGACTTCACGATGGATTTGATCTATCAGACGCTCTACCGGCTGCGCACCGTCTATCGCTTTCAGGGATATATCCATGTCAAAGCGATTCCCGGAGCCGATCCGATTCTCATTGAAAAAGCCGGATTTTTAGCCGACCGCATGAGCGTCAATCTGGAACTGCCCACCAGCGACGCTCTTCGCAAGCTAGCTCCCTGCAAATCCCGCAAGACCATTTTAGAGCCTATGCGCCAAATCCAAAACGGCATTACGCAAAATAAAAACGAACTGACGCTTTACCGCCATACGCCTCAGTTTGTCCCTGCGGGACAAAGTACGCAGATGATCATCGGGGCTACGCCGGAAAATGACTTTCAGATTATGAGCGTAGCCGAAAACCTCTACCAAAAATTTGGCCTAAAACGCGTATTTTATTCCGCCTTTGTCAATGTCAATCACAACGCGGATCTGCCGGCTTTGCCCGGCGGGCCGCCCCTGCTGCGCGAACACCGGCTTTACCAGGCAGACTGGCTATTGCGCTATTATGGCTTTACGGTTACGGAACTGCTCTCGGAGGACAAGCCCAATTTTAATATCTATCTGGATCCCAAGTGTGACTGGGCGCTGCGGCACTTAGAATTTTTTCCAGTTGAAATCCATACGGCGGATTATCAGACCTTGCTCCGCGTCCCCGGCATTGGAGCCAAATCCGCCGGGCGCATCATAAAAGCGCGGCGCGGCTGCAAATTAAATTTTGCGGATCTCAAAAAGATCGGCGTTGTCTTAAAACGCGCCCTTTATTTTATCACCTGCAACGGGCGCATGATGTACCCTACCAAGCTGGAAGAAGATTATATCTGCCGCAACCTCTTATCCGACCGTAGCCAAATCCCACGGGAACTGCGGGAAGAAGGCTATCGGCAGCTTTCCCTGTTCGACGACGTCAATTTTGGAGGTGATTCCAATGTATGTATTCCAATGCCCAAACAGTATTGACGGCATTTTATCCGGCGTCTATGACGCCTGGGCCAGCCGCTACGGTCATAAAAATATCCAACTTTCCTCTGATGAAAGCGGCGAGCTGACGCTTTTTTCCGAATATATCCCGGTCACTGCGGATTTTGAAAAAAGCCAAAAGGTATCGCGCACTCTGATCCGCCGTCTGGGCGTCAAATTCTACGAGACGATCTGCGCGACCGCCATGTCAGACGGCAGCTGCCGCAAGCTGACCATGGACAAAGCCAACGCCATCTATCAGACGATTGTCATGGCCCTGTCCCTGCCGGACGGCGCCAAGGTACTGGAATATCTGGGGGAACCCTGTATCGCCTGCATTTTTGAGCTGCGCCGCCAGACCTATAACGAAGGCCATCATCTGCTGGAATTTCTCCGCTTTACAGAGCTGGAAAATGGTATTTTATTTGCACAGATACATCCAAAAAACGCCGTCCTGCCCATCTTGGCCTCTCATTTTACCAACCGCCTGCCCCTGGAAAACTTTATGATCTATGACGCGCCCCATCAAACAGCCGCCGTCCATAAAGCCTCCAAGGATTACATGATTGTCGACGCCTCCTCCATCAACCTGTCCGCAATCCAATCGCTTTCTGCAGACGAAGAACATTTTCGCAATCTCTGGCGCGCCTTTTTTGAAACCATAGCCATACCGGAACGACAAAATTTAAAGCTGCAAATTCAAAATATTCCCAAACGCTTTTGGGCAGATACCGTAGAACTGCGCGACCGTCTATAAAATTTTGGATTTTTTTATGCACATACTTCATTTTTCGACATAAGATGATATAATATAGTACATCCAAGTAACAGCGGCATAATCTGCCAGACTGTTACGCATCTACAGATGTCAAATACAGGAGGATTGCTATGTCAAAATCCAAACGCCCCGTTAAGTCAGGATTAAATATTATTATCGTCGGCTGCGGAAAAGTCGGGGTTACATTGATTGAGCAGCTCAGCAAGGAAGGGCATGATATTACCATCATTGATAAAAATGCCCAAAAGGTACAGGAAATTGCCAGCTATTACGATATCATGGGACTTGCCGGAAACGGCGCAAGCTACAGCATACAGCGTGACGCCGGAATTGCAAACGCCGATTTGATGATCGCAGTCACCAATTCCGACGAACTCAATCTGCTCTGCTGCATCCTGGCCAAGCAAGTCGGCCACTGCGCCTCCATTGCCAGGATCCGTACGCCGGATTACAGCAGCGAGGTCAACTATCTCCGGGAAAAACTGGGATTGGCCATGATTATCAATCCGGAACTGGAAGCCTCCAAGGAGGCCGCCAGAATCCTCTATCTGCCCACCGCCCTCGAGGTCAATTCCTTTGCGCATGGTCAGGCGGAAATGATCAAATTTAAAGTCCCGGCCAACAATGTCTTAAACGGGATGAGCATTGCCTATCTTGGTAAAAATATTGCTTCGGATATCCTGATTTGCGCCATCGAACGCAATGGCGACGTCTATATCCCGTCCGGCAACTTTGAAATGGCATCCGGCGACGTCATCTCTTTTGTCGCCACCCGTAAAATTGCCAAAAACTTTCTTGAAGAAATCGGTTTTAAAACACATCAGGTTAAAAACACCATGATCATTGGCGGCGGGAAAGCCTCCTATTATCTGGCCAAACAACTGATACATATGGGCATTTCAGTTAAAATAATTGAAAGTGACAAAATCCGCTGTGAGGAGCTTAGCATTCTGCTCCCTAAAGCAATTATCATCCATGGCGACGGAACCAATCCGGATCTGCTCAAAGAAGAAGGCATCGAATACACGGAATCCTTTATTGCGCTGACCGGCATTGACGAAGAAAATATCCTGCTGACACTGCACGCGCGGCAGGTGTCCAACGCCAAGGTCATCACAAAAATTAACCGTCTGGCTTTTAAGGACGTCATCAGCCACCTAGATTTGGGCAGCGTATTTTATCCGCGATATATCACTGCGGAAGCAATTATCGCCTATGTCCGCGCTATGAAAAACTCTATGGACAGCAATATCGAAACGCTCTACCATATGTTTGATCATCGTGTGGAGGCAATCGAATTTCGGGTTTACGAACCCTCCAAAGTGACCAATATTCCGTTGATGAATCTGTCGTTAAAAAAAGATTTATTAATTTCGTTTATCAGTCGTAACGGCTCCATTATTATCCCAAGCGGCCAGGATTCCATTCAAGTTGGAGACTCCGTTATGATTGTAACGACCCATACGGGTTTTAACGATATCCTGGATATCTTGGAATAGCGGGAGGATATCATGAACCATTCAATTATTCAATTTATTTTAGGAAATGTATTAAAAATTGAGGGACTGCTCTTATTTTTACCTGCGATTGTTTCCGGCATTTACCGTGAACACGAAGGACTGTACTATGTCGCCGTATCGCTAGTCTGTCTGCTCCTTGGCCTTTTTATGACCAGGAAAAAACCGACTAACCAGGTGTTTTATTTAAAAGAAGGCTGCATTACCACTGCTTTAAGTTGGATTTTGCTGAGTTTTTTTGGATGCCTCCCTCTGTATTTAAGCAAAGAGATCCCCTCCTTGACCGACGCCTTGTTTGAAACGATTTCCGGTTTTACCACAACAGGCGCGACTATATTGGGAGATGTGGAAAGCCTTTCTCATTGCGCCCTGTTTTGGAGGAGCTTTACCCATTGGATTGGGGGGATGGGCGTACTGGTATTCCTGCTTGCCGTCATCCCATTGAGCGGCGGATCGCATATCAACCTAATGCGGGCGGAAAGTCCCGGGCCTTCTGTCGGAAAGTTAGTTCCTAAAATCCGTTATACGGCCCGTATTTTGTATATTATATATTTTGCCATGACTGTTTTAGAGGCAATCCTTTTATTAATTGGAAAAATGCCGTTATTTGACGCGATTACGACCAGTTTTGGCACGGCCGGAACCGGCGGATTTGGCATTAGAAACGACAGCTTTATGAGTTATTCGCCCTATTTGCAATGGGTGGTTACCATTTTTATGATCCTGTTTGGCGTCAATTTTAACGCATACTACCTGCTGTTATATGGGCAGTTCAAAAAAGCCCTCCTGATGGAAGAAGTCCGCGCTTATTTTCTCATTATCCTGGGTTCCATCGCGATTATTTTCTTTAATATCCTGCACACCTGTGCCGGGGTTTTTGACGCGCTGACACAATCCGCTTTTCAGGTCGGATCCATCATCACGACAACCGGGTTTTCTTCGGTGGATTTTAACCTATGGCCCCAGGCCAGTAAAGCGATCCTGGTTCTTCTGATGTTTATCGGCGCCTGCGCCGGAAGCACTGGAGGCGGCATTAAAGTTTCCCGGCTGATTGTATTGGTCAAAACGATTTTTAAGGAATTAAATTCCTATATCCATCCAAAAAGCATTAAAAAGATAAAAATCGACGGCAAACCAGTTGAGCATGAAATCGTCCGTTCCATTAACGTTTATTTTATTACGTTTATGATCGTCTTTTCCGCTTCCGTATTTGCCGTTTCTCTGGAAGGAAAAGATCTGATCACTGATTTTACAGCCGTAGCGGCCACCATCAACAACATTGGACCAGGACTTGAAATGGTAGGCCCCGTAGAAAATTTTGCGCATTTTTCCATATTTTCTAAATTTGTGCTGATGTTTGATATGCTGGCCGGACGACTCGAACTGTTTCCATTGCTGATACTGTTCCATCCCGGAGCCTGGAAAGATCTGTGTTCGAGAAAAACCATCCAGAAAACGCGTTCCACATAACAACGGCAAAACAGCCGGGACACCGTTTGCACTGCAAAGGTATCCCTGCTGTTTCTCTATATATTACGCCATGCAAATACGCTCTATTTCCTGTAATTCTTCTGTCGTAAAATCCGTATGGCCTACGATTTTCACATTCTCCAAAATCTGCTTTGGCTTGGACGCCCCAATTAATACGGAGGTCACTTCTCCGTCCCGCAAAATCCAGGACAATGCCATCTGCGCCAAGGACTGCCCCCGGCCTGCGGCCACTTCGTTTAAGAGCTGAATCTGACGGAGACGCTCTTTCGTCACGGCGCTTTCCTGCAAAAATCTGCCATCCGTTTTAATCCGGCTGTCCTCCGGAATCCCATGCAGATATTTATCGGTTAAAAGGCCCTGCGCCAATGGGCAAAATGCAATAATCCCACAACCATTTTGCGCCGCATAGCTTTTTAAGCCATCGGTCTCAATATTGCGCTCAAACAGGGAATACTTCCTCTGGTTGATAATAAACGGCGTACGCAGCTCTTTTAAAATCTGCATCGCCTCTTTCGTCTGCGCTTTATTATAATTGGATATGCCCACGTACAATGCCTTTCCGCTCTTTACAATACCGTCTAAAGCCAGCATCGTCTCTTCTAACGGCGTGTCCGGATCCGGCCTGTGGTGATAAAAAATATCCACATATTCTAACCCCATACGCTTTAAGCTCTGATCGAGGCTCGCTACCAGATATTTTTTAGATCCCCAATTGCCATACGGCCCCGGCCACATATCGTATCCCGCTTTTGTAGAAATCACCAGCTCGTCCCGGTAAGGACGCAACCCCCAATCCAATATACGGCCAAAATTTTCTTCCGCCGCGCCATAGACCGGCCCATAATTATTGGCCAAATCAAAATGTGTAATCCCCGCGTCAAAAGCTGTCGTACACATATCCTTCATATTTTCAAACTGGGAAGTAGTCCCAAAATTATGCCACAGACCAAGCGACACGGCCGGAAGCTTTAAGCCGCTTTTCCCACATCGATTGTACTGCATCGTATCATATCTTTTTTCCTCTGCCTGATACATAATTTCCTCCTTTTTCCTGCCAGTTTCTTTAGCAGTCCTTCATTCTTTCTTTAGAAATTTAACGAAATCTTCCATCTTTATTCAAACAGAAAACACAATTACCTTGTATAGTATATCTATAAACAAAGGAGTTGTAAAGTCCTGCGGGGCTCGGTCGGCTCCGGCAAAAAACAATCCCGCAAGGGTTTTATATAGATTCATTCTTCTCTCCCCCTGTATACCGGACCTGTCCGGTTACAGGGTATTTTTAATAGCCTCCAGAAATTGCTCGCCATATTTTTTGCACTTATTTTCACCAACCCCGTTGACTTTTAAAAATTCCTCCCTAGTGGTCGGTTTTTTGGCCGACATATCTTTTAACGATTTATCGCTGAATACAATATAGGGCGGTATGCGCTCCTGACGTGCAATCTGTAGCCGCAGTTTCCGCAGCTCTTCAAACAGGCCGTAATCCGTATCCGCCGGCGCGGTCGACGCAGACTTCTTTTCTTTTTTGGCCTTAACGGACGCCGATTGTTTATTCAATTCCTTGGCGGCCTTCATCATGATCGGAGCTTTTGTAAAAATCTCTGCGGATTTTCCCGTCAATTTTACGACGGGATACTGATCATCAGTCACTAGAAGATAACCGTTTTGATTTAAAAACTGCATGACCTGACGAATCCGATACATCGGAACCTCCGAAAGCCTGCCAAAACACGAATTGGCCGACATTCCGTTTTGTTTTAGCTTCGCCGACTGACTGCCATGCAGAGTATCCGCAATCACTGTCATCCCAAACCGCTGTCCGCAGCTTTTTACACAGGCTACTAACGCCTGAGCCATTTCTGTAATATCGATATCCACAAACTCCGTCAGACAATTGGAACATTTCCCACAATAATGAACGGTATATTCTCCGAAATACCGCAGGATAAAATCCCGAAGGCAGCCGTTTGTCGTACAGTAAAACGCCATTTGACGAAGCCGTTCCCGATCCCGCGCTTTAATCAGTTCTCTATCCTCCTGTTCGAAAACTTCCCGTTCCACCTCCTTGCCAATTAAAAATTGATTTAAAACCACATCCTGCGGCGCATACAACAAAATGCAGTTGGCCTCTTCTCCGTCTCTGCCTGCCCGGCCTGCCTCCTGATAATAACTTTCTATATTTTTTGGCATATTATAATGGATGACAAAACGTACATTGGATTTATCAATCCCCATGCCAAACGCATTCGTCGCGACCATTACAGGACAGACGTCATACAAAAAATCATCCTGATTTTGCCGGCGTTCCGTATCCGATAAGCCGGCATGATATCGGGTAGCGCGGATCCCATGACGCAACAGCTTATCACAGACCTCTTCCACAGTTTTCCTCGCAAGGCAATAAATAATACCACTTTCCGTTGGATGCTCCTCCAAATACATTAATGTTTCCGTAAATTTATCCTTTGGCATACGAACTGCATAAAATAAATTTTTCCGGTCAAAACCCGTGGTAACCATGGTTGGATTTTGTAAATCCAATGCGGCCAAAATATCCTCTTTGACTTCACTGGTCGCCGTCGCCGTAAAAGCGCCTACGACCGGACGTTTGGGAAGCATACGGATAAATTCGGCTATTTTCAAGTAACTTGGCCGAAAATCCTGTCCCCACTGAGATACGCAGTGCGCTTCATCTACCGTAACCATCGAGATATTGGCCTGCATCGCAAAATTTAAAAATCCTTCCAGCAGCAGACGCTCCGGCGCCACATAGATAATCCGGTACCTGCCTTCCCTGGCCAGCTCCAAAGCCTTGTAATATTGTCCGGCGCTCAACGAACTGTTAAAAAAAGCCGCATGGACACCGGCCTGATTGAGCGTCCCAACCTGATCTTTCATCAATGAAATTAACGGCGAAACCACAAGCGTAATCCCTTCCATTAAGAGCGCCGGAATCTGATAACACAGCGACTTTCCCGCGCCGGTCGGCATAACGCCAAACGCATCCTTCCCCGCCAGCAGGGAATCGATCAATTCTTTTTGTCCCTCCCGAAAAGCATCATATCCAAAATACTTTTGTAACACTTGATATTTATCCAAAGTATACCTCCAAACAACTGTATATTATTGATGAAAATTACAAATACTGTCCACGAACTAAAAAATATGACAAGGAGATTATCATGATTTTAACAGAAAAAGAAAATTCTATCTTAAAAGATTTACAGACACAGGAAAAAGTCTGCATGGATCATTACAACCTGTGCGCAAACACGGCAAAAGACGGCTGCCTGAAAGATCTCTTTACCCAAATTGCAAAAGACGAACAGGAACATTACCAATCGCTTGGTAAATTGATCAACGGAGAAATGCCTTCTTTTAACACATCCACCTCCAAAGCAGATTCTTATCACCCAAAGGCTGCATACAATGCATCCGCCAACCAAGCCGATAAACAGCACGACGCACTGCTCTGCTCCGACAGCATCGGAAATGAAAAAATGGTATCTTCTGATTATAATACCAGTCTGTTCCAGTTTGGCTCCGGTGAAGTGCGCAAACTCTTAAACCGTATTCAAACAGAAGAACAAGAACACGCAGAAATGATCTATAAATATAAACAAGCAAACGGAATGGCTTAAGCTAAAATGAACAAATAAGACGGATGGCTGTTGCCATCCGTCTTTATATACCAGATGAAACCTTTGCAAACAGCTTCATCGAAGTATGTATATAATATAACATATCCTATAGGCAATTGCAAGTTAAAATTTATATTTTCTTGTAATTTTTTCAAATTTTTATACAACCAATTATATCCAAATTCCATTGGAACTATTTGCCCTATCAACCATTATCCTATCGCAACTTCACCCTGCAAAACCTCACGTTCCACATATAGCGTCCCGTCTTTTCTAGTTCCCATAAACCACTTGACCAAACTCATTTGCATATTTTCAATTTCAATTGCCGTAATACACCGCGGATGCACGCAACTTCCCGTATTGACGTATAACTCCCCTTCTACCAAATGCGGTCTGTGGGAATGCCCGGCTACTAAAAATACGTCTTTTTTCTCTGCCATTTCCACCATTCGATTTTCATATCTACGGGTTTTTTTATAATTTCTCGCCGCATTGGTCGGATCATTGACGCCAAACTGTTCCAACGGCTTCCATAGATAACGCACTAACAGTCGGGACAGACGCCAGCAAACCGAATTAAAAAAATCGGCCTGATGACCGTGTATCATATACAGGGATCTTCCGCCTTCCAGATTTTCCAATAGGATACTCTCTGGCAGCGCTTTGCGTAATTCCATATCATGATTCCCATAAATTTTGCAAAAGCGTTTCCTCTTTTGAAAACAGTCAAATTTCCAATAGACATTGTTATGGCAGTCTATAATCCGGTTCAAACAGCGATTTTCCCATAGCTCTTCCCCATCCCCCAGTTCCAGATAATAAAAATTCTGTGCAAAATAATGTTCTA
>CAOJLW010000045.1 GCA_948438565.1 uncultured Lachnospiraceae bacterium
CCAATAAATATATTTCGTCATTTTTGGGGTTTGCCCCGGTCGAAAATCCACAGGTGTTGGCGCTTGTGATTATCAATAATCCGCAGGGGGTTTATTATGGAGGGACGATCGCCGCGCCTGTGGCAAAAGAAATTTTTGAAGATATCCTTCCGTATCTGAATATACCATATGATGAGCAGGCCGCTTTGGAAGCGGAAACCGAGCTTGCGGAATAGACGCATATAACGTATACTGGAAAACTGGAAAAGCCGGTGCGGCAATGCCGCACTGGTAAAGTACAATATGTGGCATGAACCCACAGGAATGAAAGAGGTAGGAATTATGATTTATCATGTGGCAGCGCCTGTTTTAATTGCCTTTGCAATCAGCGCGGTATTAGGGCCGGTTGTGATTCCGTTTTTACGGAAATTAAAAGTAGGGCAAACCGAACGGGAAGAATTAAAATCGCATTTGAAAAAAACCGGAACTCCAACGATGGGAGGGTTGATGATCTTGGCAGGAATCTTGCTGACAAGCCTGATTTTTATGAAAGATTATCCGAAAATAATTCCGATTTTATTTTTGACTGTCGGATTTGGCATCGTCGGTTTTTTGGATGATTATCTGAAGGTTGTCCTGCGGCGTTCCGACGGCCTGTTGGCCTGGCAGAAGATGCTGCTGCAAATTGCCGTGACGGCGATTTTTACATTTTATTTAATGAATTATACCGATATTTCCCTTTCTATGCTGCTGCCGTTTTCCGACGGGCAATATCTGGATATTGGCCCGGCTGCCGTTCCGCTTTTGTTTTTTGTAGTAATCGCAACGGTCAATGGCGTAAATTTTACCGACGGCCTGGATGGATTGGCTTCGAGCGTTACCATGTTGGTTGCCACATTTTTCAGCGTGGTGGCGGTTGGCGTCGAAAGCGGCATTGAACCGATTACCTGTGCGGTTGTCGGCGCATTATTGGGTTTTTTGCTCTTTAACGTATATCCGGCAAAAGTGTTTATGGGAGATACGGGATCCCTGGCATTGGGGGGATTTGTGGCAGCCGCGGCTTATATGCTGCAAATGCCGCTGTTTATTCCGATTGTTGGATTTATTTATATGATTGAAGTGATCTCCGTTATGATACAGGTGACGTATTTTAAATCGACCCATGGGAAACGTTTTTTCCGTATGGCTCCGATCCACCATCATTTTGAACTGGGAGGATGGTCAGAGACAAGGGTGGTGGCAGTATTTTCCATTACGACGGCGCTTTTATGCTTATTGGCGTTAATGGCGATGTAGGAGGAAGACATATGGATAGCAAAGATAAGAGGTTTTTGGTAGTAGGAACCGGAAAAAGCGGCGTTTCCGCCGCAGCGTTATTAAAGTCCAAAGGGTTTTCAGTGCGGCTGTTTGACAGCAAGCAGGATTTGGACAGGGAGGCGTTTTATGAAAAAAACCCGGGGTTACGGGATATCCCTCTCATTCTTGGCGATTTGACGTTGGAAGAGATGTGGCAGACGGATATTCTGGCGCTTAGTCCCGGCGTTCCGACGGATTTGCCTATGGTAAACGCTATGCGGGATTTGGGCGTCGCCATTTGGGGCGAGGTGGAGCTGGCATACGTCTTTGCAAAAGGCAGCGTATTAGCGATTACCGGAACCAATGGCAAGACGACGACGACGACGCTTTTAGGCGAGATTATGAAAACCCATTACTCGGATGTGCAGGTGGTCGGGAATATTGGAATTCCCTATACCAGCGTTGCGTCGGCGATGACGGAGGATACCGTTACCGTAGCGGAAATCAGCAGCTTCCAGCTGGAGACCATCCATACGTTTGCACCAAAAGTAACGGCCATTTTAAATATTACGCCGGATCATTTGAATCGACATCATACAATGGAAAATTATATTGCCGCCAAGGAAAGCATTACAAAAAACCAGTCGCATGAAGATATCTGCGTCTTAAATTATGAGGACGAGACATTGAGGAGCTTCGGGGAACGGCTTTTGGTTCGCGTGATTTGGTTTTCCTCGCAAAGAGAGCTGGACGATGGTTTTTATTTGCAGGACGGCGTGATTTATCTGGCCAAAGAGGGGGAAAGGAACGGACTGGTCAAAACAGAGGAATTAAATCTTTTGGGCAGGCATAATTATGAAAATGTAATGGCGGCTGCGGCCATGGCGTATGGGTATGGCGTGCCGCTGGAAAAAATCCGTAAAGCCCTGTTAAATTTTACCGCAGTGGAGCATAGGATAGAGTATGTGGCGGAGAAAAATGGGATACGGTTTTATAATGATTCCAAGGCGACCAATCCGGACGCGGCCATACAGGGGATTCGGGCGATGGATCGGCCGACCTATCTGATTGGGGGCGGTTATGATAAAGGGGCGTCTTATGATGCATGGATTGACGCATTCGATGGAAAAGTCAAAAAGCTGATATTGATCGGTCAGACCAAAGAGGATATCGCAAAAGCCGCCAAGTCCCGTGGTTTTTCAGATGTGATTTTGGCCGAGTCTTTGGCGGAGGCCGTTGATATCTGTTATGCGTATGCCGTATCCGGCGATGCGACGCTGCTTTCTCCGGCATGCGCAAGCTGGGGGATGTTTGAAAATTATGAAGAACGCGGCAGGGTCTTTAAAGAGATTGTGCACAGCTTAAAGGAGTGAATCTATGGGTCAAAGGCCAAGGACGGGGAAAGACAGGGGGAAGCAAATAAAATATTTTGATTATACGCTGTTATTTATCATTATTTTTTTGGTGGGCTTTGGTCTTGTCATGCTTTACAGCACAAGTTCCTATAATGCGCAGCTGCACCATGGGGATTCCGCTTTTTATTTAAAAAAACAGTTTTTTGCTTCGGCGCTTGGCTTTTGTGGAATGCTGGTAGTGGCGCAAATAGATTATCATATGTGGATGCATTTAAGCAGCTTGTGTTATATTGCGGCATTTTCCCTTTGTACGCTGGTTATCTTTATCGGGAGTGAAATAAACGGTTCTACCCGATGGCTTCGGATTGGCTCATTGTCTGTTCAGCCGTCGGAGATTGCCAAGATGGCCATGATCATTTTTCTTGCGACAATTATTAACCGTATCCCAAAGGAGATTGGGAAATTTAAAACCGTAATTAAAATTATGGTGATTGTTATGCCAGTGGTCGCAGTGGTCGCTACGAATAATTTAAGTACGGCGATTATTATCCTGGGGATCGCCATATGTCTGATTTTTGTAGCTAGTCCCAAATACGTTCAATTTTTTCTGATGGCCGGATTTGTCGGCGCGGTCGGCGTAGTCTTTATTGCTTTGGAAAGCTATCGTGCAGAACGAATTCAAATTTGGCTGCATCCGGAAGAGTTTGAAAAGGGATATCAGACGTTGCAGGGACTCTATGCAATTGGTTCTGGCGGCCTCTTTGGAAAAGGCTTGGGAGAGAGTATGCAGAAGCTGGGTTTTTTGCCGGAAGCGCAAAACGACATGATTTTCTCCATTATCTGTGAGGAGTTGGGGTTATTTGGAGCAATCTGTGTTATTTTGCTGTTCCTGTTGATGCTCTGGAGGTTTATGATTATCGCGAATAATGCGCCGGATTTGTTTGGCGCGCTGATTGTGGTTGGGATTATGGCGCATATTGCAATCCAGGTGATTTTAAATATAGCCGTTGTGACCAATTCCATCCCCAATACGGGGATTACGCTCCCGTTTATCAGTTATGGAGGGACGTCGGTGGCAATCCTGCTGACAGAAATGGGTCTTGCGCTGAGCGTATCGCGTGGCATTCGACTGGAAAAGGTGTGAGCAAAACGATGGAAAGAGAAAAAAAAGAACAAACTCGAACCCAAAAACGACGACGAAAGCGCCGAAAAATCATGTTCATTTTGATTTTGGCATTTTTGGTTTTAGCTGCCGTAGCTTGTTTGATTGTTTGGAAAGTATTTACGGTACAGACGGTCATAGTGGAGGGCAATACATATTATTCGGAAAGTCAAATACAAAAATTTGTGCTGGAGGACGAATATTCTTGGAATTCTCTCTATGTGGTATTAAAATACCGTTTTTTAGAGGTGAAAGAGCATCCGTTTGTAGATAGCATGGAGGTATCGTTGGACAATCCCCATACGTTAAGGGTTCATGTCTATGAAAAAGGACTTTTAGGCTATCTGTTTATTGCTGCAATCGGCCAGAACGCCTATTTTGATAAAGACGGTTTTGTGGTAGAAACTTCCAGGGAAAAGATTGACAAAATTCCCTTGGTGGAAGGGTTGGAATGTGATAAAGTAGTATTATACGAAAAACTTCCGATTCAGGATGACAAGGCGTTAAAAAGCCTGCTGACGGCGACGCAGGCTCTCAAAAAATATGAGGTTGTCCCGGATACTATCCGCTTTGACGGCAACGGGGATATTTCGCTGGCTTACGGGTCAATTGAGGTATTGCTGGGCAGTCCTGAGAATTTGACCCAGAAAATATTGCGGCTTCCCTATATTTTGCCGGAATTATCGGGAAAAACAGGTATTTTACATATGGAAAATTGGACAGAAAATTCGACAGATATTGTATTTGGGGAGAGAAAATAAAAAATAATCTAAATTTTGGTTGATTAATTATGCAAAAAACTATATTATATGGTATAGGGTTTTGCGAATAATCAGATCCATGATTTTCATAATAGATACTCTCGTTCATTGAGGGTAAACATAGTGAATTTAGATCAATATCGGAATAAGAAGGAGGAACTACCTTGCTTGAAATTAAGACAACAGATGCAGATTCCAGTGCAAAGATTATTGTAATCGGTGTGGGGGGAGCTGGAAATAACGCGGTAAATAGAATGATTGATGAATGTATCGGCGGCGTGGAGTTTGTCGGGGTCAATACGGACAAGCAGGCGTTGGAGCTCTGTAAGGCACAATCACGGATCCAGATTGGGGAAAAGCTGACCAAAGGGTTAGGCGCGGGGGCGCAGCCGGAAATTGGTCAGAAGGCAGCCGAAGAGAGCGCGGAGGACTTGGCCGCAGCCGTTAAAGGCGCAGATATGATTTTTGTAACCTGCGGCATGGGCGGCGGGACTGGCACAGGCGCAGCTCCAGTGGTGGCCAAAATTGCCAAAGAGCAGGGGATTCTGACGGTTGGCGTCGTAACCAAACCCTTTAAGTTTGAAGCTAAAACAAGGATGGTGAATGCGGTTTCCGGTATTGAACGGCTCAATGAATGCGTCGATACGCTGATTGTTATCCCAAATGACAAGCTGCTTGAGATTGTAGATCGCCGGACGACGATGCCGGATGCATTGAAAAAAGCAGACGAGGTGTTACAGCAGGCGGTTCAGGGGATTACGGATTTGATCAACGTTCCGGCGTTAATTAACCTTGATTTTGCAGACGTACAGACGGTTATGAAGGACAAAGGACTGGCCCATATTGGAATCGGATCGGCTACCGGCGACGATAAGGCGATTGAAGCAGTCAAGCTTGCAGTGGCAAGTCCGCTGCTTGAGACGACGATTACAGGGGCGTCTCATGTGATTATCAATATTTCCGGTGAAATATCCTTAATGGACGCCAATGACGCCGCCAGCTATGTACAGGATTTGGTGGGGGATAACGCCAATATTATTTTTGGCGCCAAATATGATGAAAATATGTCGGATGCGGCGACGATTACAGTGATTGCAACGGGGTTAGAAGGTCAGACGGCTGCCGGCAAAACTGCCGGGATTAAATATCAGTCCCCAATGGGAGGGACTCGCCCGATGGGCAGCGCGGCCAGGCCTGCGCCGAATACGACCAGGCCTCTGACAACAGCTCCAAGGACGGCCGCTGCAACTGGGACGTCCGGTTTGCACAGCGCGTCGATGGGAGCCGGCCAGGCTTCGGTACAGCAGCCGACGACGACGCCGTTTAATTACGGCGGAATCAAGAAACCGCCAAAGCCTGAGAGCTCTGTCCCGCAGAAGGACATACATATTCCGGATTTTTTGAAAAATACCAGAAGATAGGAACGTTACAACACCCTCAGTATATTTGTGTATGCTGAGGGTATTGTCTCATAAATAAAAAAAGGGGGATGTTATATGAAAAAAGCAGGTAAGATTTTAGTCGTGGTTATGTTGGTGTTTTTGGCGTTTGGTCAATGCACCCATGTCTTAGCAGCAAACAAATCGGCTTCCAAAAAATATGAAGTCAAGCTGAATAAGACAGTATATACCATGAAGAAAGGCAAAACGGTAAAGCTGAAAGCAGTCGTAAGCAAGTCTGCCAAAGGCAAAAAAGTGGTATGGACGTCGAGCAATCAAAAAGTGGCTAACGTCAGCGCAAAGGGTAAGGTAACCGCCAAGAAAAAAGGGAAAACGACGATTACCGCCAAGCTCAAAGGGACGAAAGTAAAGGCAAGCTGCAAGATTACGGTTGGGACGCCGGTCAATGGAATTCGCTTGGCGCAAAACGCCGTTTCTCTGGAGCCAGGGGTAAAATTTCAGATCAAAGCAACGCTGTATCCAAAGAAGCCGTCCAATAAAAAATTGACGTTTACTTCCAGCAATAAACAGGTCGTATCCGTATCTTCCAAAGGCGTTGTC
This sequence comes from uncultured Lachnospiraceae bacterium, assembly GCA_948438565.1. GTDB lineage: Bacteria > Bacillota > Clostridia > Lachnospirales > Lachnospiraceae > Roseburia_B. Next base: position 6,554 of record CAOJLW010000045.1, read on the forward strand.
ACAGCCAAGCAGGAAGGGACTGCCAAAATTACGGTAGCCGCTGCGGACGGCTCCGGTAAAAAAGCCGTATGCAATGTAACGGTTGCCAAAAAAGAAATTACAGTTTCCAGCGTAACGATCAGTTCTGCAAATGAAAATCTGGACCCGGGTCAGCAAAAACAATTGACGGCTTCGGTCAATCCGGCGAATGCGACAAATCCGTCCATCCAGTGGACGTCCAGCAATCCGAACGTAGTGTCTGTAAGCCAGACCGGATTGGTGCAGGCAACCGGCGAAGGCACGGCGACGATCCGCGCCGCAGCGCAAAACGGGATCGGCGCGGATTGCAGCTTCAAGGTTTCCTATAAGGGCGATGTGAGCAATCAGGCGGAACTCAATCAGGCGTTATCCAGTAAGATGCTTACCAATATCCGATATACTTCGGCGCAGGCCGGACACATTACGATTCCGGAAGGCGACTACAGCAGCAAATCACTGGAAATTTATGCTCCAAATGCGGACGTGACCAACCGCGGTCGTTTTGCAAAGGTCAGTGTTTTTGCAATTGCAAAAAACACCTATACGGAATATGCAAATAATACAATCGATTTCCATGCGCCGGAAGGGCGTATTGTGATTGGCGAGCGCGGCATTGCCTTCATTAATCTGGCCGGTACAGCAGGACAGAAGTTCAATCTGGAAAATAATGGTTCAGTGCGTGATTTACAGGTTCCGTCTCAGGCGTCTCTGACGATTGGCGGGCAAAATATGGTGCCGGTTACGCTGCGTTCCGGTGCAGGCGGCACTAAAATTGTAACGGAAACAGAATTGTCAGTTCGTTCTTCGGCGCAATGGAATATGACGATTTTGCCGGGTGCGGAAAATACAAAAGCGACGGTGGACAGTCAGGCTTGTATGCCGTCGATTGAAGGAATTGGCTGCATTCCTGTCACAGTCAGCGCAGATCAGGATATTGTGCATATTCCGGCGCAAATGAATCCGGAGCTTGGGATTGAACAAAAAGTAACGGTTTCCGGAAATATTATGGAGTATGATCTGGTAAACGATACGACTGACGGGGAGTATCGCGTGCAGAGTGAGGCGTCGGCGCAGACCTCCATCTATATGCTGTCCTATCATGCGTCAAACCGTGATATCAATGCAGAAAATTATATGGATTATATCCGCGGAGCCGAAGCTGCGGCTATCACGGATGAGGCCGGCAATTATGCGATACCGGATGTTCTGGTCGGCAATTATTGGTTGATTGTGCAAAAGGAACATTTCAGGCCCATGATACAAAATCTGTTTATCACCAGCTTCCAGACAGAGAACTATGCTAACAGCCAGATCGATCTGCTTAGCGACGCCTTTACGGGCATTTCCAATACGCCTGAGATGTCCGGCACGATTGTAGACGCTCTGACCGGAGAGTCCGTAAATACTGCTGGGATCACCGTAAAATTGAGAGCTGGCAGTGGTAATATTACAGGCATGGCGGAAAAAACGGCAGTTACGGATCAGGCGGGCAGCTATCGTTTTACCGACGTTCCTGCCGGAGTTTATACGGTGGAAGCGATTGACGTCAGGCAGGGTCTGGACACAGACGCCATTCGATATAATCATGCGGCTACGACAGTTGTAGTGGCTGCGCCGTATTTGCGCAGCGATAATTATAACCTGATTATGACGCAGCAGATGCAGAGTATCACCGGGAGCGGCTTGGTACAGTTTACATTGGAATGGGGCGATGAGGAATCCGGCGCAAGCGAGGATATTGATTCGCACCTGATCGGGCCAAGATATAATGGAAATGGCACATTCCATGTGTATTATCGCGATCAAACTTACGGATTTTGGGATGACGAGGAATCGGAGTATATCAGGTATGCGGATCTGGACGTCGATGATACGGATTATGAAGGGCCGGAGCATACGACAATTTATCGGGAAACGCCTGGCATTTACAGATTTTATATTCGCAATTATACAGAAAACCATAGTGACAATTCAGATAAGATGGCAAAATCATCGATCAAAGTGACGGTTACCATAGGCGCAAGTTCCTATACATATTACTGTCCGAACCAAGTCGGAAATTTATGGTATGTATGCGATTATAATGCAATTACACATACGATTATCCCGAAAAATATCGTCAGTACATTTTTAGGCGATGAGTCAGAGGTTGGAATGACGCAGGAAGAGCTCGACGACCTCTATTTGGAATCTGAGAGATCAAATGCCTTCGACGCAGTCAGCTCTTTTGAAGATTATTTGAAGTATTTTAAGGACAACGCCAAAAAAACGGAGTATTTAAATCAGATTGCAGCTTGGAAAAACCAGATTTCCGCAGTGGATAGCTATCAGGCAGCAAAGCAGCTTGCCAATACGATAGAGCAGGAGCATGAGGATTTGGCAGATGCCATCATTCATCCAAGTATTGCAGCGGATCAATTATTGAGTTGTTCATACACTTTCTATGGTGACGAAGATCTGGGGATATATTGCAGAGAAATTATTTGTAAACTGTTCTCAGGGGATGTTTTGAATAATTTTAGCGTATTAAATTATGGGCAGGAAGCCTGGTCAATCGAAACGGTTTCTAATCCTGATGATATGCATCGTTATATTCTGCATCTGACATATGATAACGGAATGTCCTGCGACTATCGGATCCGATTGGTCGATGGGCGGGATATGATGGCGTCTACCATACGCGAGGAAGCGCTCGAATGCAGTTACGTGCTGGATATGTTTGAAGATTGCACAGATATCCAAAATAGCAGAGCAGAATTGACGGAGCTGCAAAACAGAGTCTCATCGATTGCTTCCGAATCAGAATATCAGGAAATACTCAATCGGATTGCAGAGATACAATCGAGCTATCAAAATGAGATCCATATTACGTCTGTCAATGCGGACGGTTTAGAGGATTGGTGGACGACGACATATGAGGAAACAGACGATGACGAAGAAGAGATTATTGGCAAGAAATTCGTATTGAGGATAGAACGCGACGAAAATTTCTCGTCTGCCGAGATCTTAGGGAAGTTACAGATAGAATTTGAAGAAACCGGCGCGACTTATACGATGACGGAATTGGGTGAGGACTCTTATTACCAGGCCTTATTAAAGGTTCAAAACCCGGCGACCGGGCATATCAAAAAAATATATATTAACATTACGAGCTGGTAAATAAAAAAAGTTTTATAATGGTGTCGAAACGGTGTAGCCTGTGGCTATGCCGTTTTGTTTGAGTGCACTCTCTGAGAGCTGTTGGTCTTGTATGCTCCTTTATGTGAAATCTTACTCTGATATATCATGGCTACGCGGCAATCCATGTTTTTGGAGGTGTGATTTTTCAGATATTGCTTGACGGAAATCGTAAATTGCTTGTATAATAAAAGAACTTAGATAATAAGATTTGATATTATGGAGAAGGAGGGCAGAAAGAAGGGTAAGAATATAAAAGATAACAGACTATCAATATGTTTCAGGGGGGAGATTTATGTTTAAAAAGAGATTAAAACAAGTAGGGGCCTGGCTTTTGGCAGCCAGTTTGATGCTTGGATCCATGCAGCTTCCGGCCAAAGCCGCTAAAGTGGATACGAGGACCAATCTGGCCAGATCGGCAACGGCAACGGCATTTGATCAGGAAACAAACGACTATCCGCCTAGCAAGGCAATCGACGGAATCAGAGAAGGAAAGCCTTCCAGATGGAGTTCTGGAGTGGGCACGGGTCCAACGTGGATTCAGCTTGCATGGACAGAGCCGCAGACGATTAAAAATGTGGCTCTGTTTTGGGAGATGCGAAAAGCGGAAGACTATAAGCTGGAAATCTCAGATTCCGGCCAGGATGGTTCCTGGGAGACCGTATTTGAAAATCATATTCCACCGGCTAGAAATGAATCAATTATTTTGGATAAAGCTGTGACGGCCAAATATCTTCGTTTGTATATTAGTAAAATCAATGCAGAGGATCCTGATGGAGGGGATACTTGGGGAACCGTCTCGCTCTATGAATTTGAGGTTTATGCGGAAGATCCGCCGGATCTGCGAAGCGAAGCGCAAAAAATTGCAGACTCTATTCAAACGCCGATCATACAGCCTGGAGACACAAAAATGGCAATGCCAGAAGTTCCGGATGGCGTAGAGATGCGTTTTTATACGGAATACGATCAGGTGATTGGCCAAGACGGCACGATTTATACGCCGGTAGAGGATAAAGAGGTGAAATGTACCTTTGAAATTACCTGCCCGCCCAGTGAAGAAGAGGAAGAAGGTTCCGTGGCGACAACGGTATTGACCGTTTTGGTTCCGGGACAGTATCAAGCTGAGGAATGGGGCAATGCCAAACCGGCCGTGATACCGGAGCTTCAGGAATGGCATGGCGACCTTGGGGATTATGTGGCAAAAACGGACAGTAGGATTGTCGTAGAAACCGATGCATTGTCTGCGGCGGCCGAAGCTTTTGCCGAAGATTATCGGGATGTCATGGGTATGGATATCTCGGTTGCCGTCGGTGCAAAGGAAACGGTCAGGGCCGGGGATTTTTACTTTGCTTTAAGCTCAGAAAATAATGGACTGGGCAAGGAAGGCTATACGATGGATATCGGCGAAGCGGTTCTGGTGGAAGCAGAGCAGGCGACCGGCGCATTTTGGGCGACTAGGACGATTTTACAGATCTTAAAGCAGTTAAACGGCAGTATCCCGAAAGGTATGGTCAGGGATTATCCCAAATATGAAGTGCGTGGGTTCAGTCTGGATGTAGGCAGAAAACCGTTTGCACTGGATACGCTGTATGAGTTTGCTAAAAATATGTCCTGGTATAAGATGAATAGCTTTCAGGTACATTTAAGCGATAATCTGATCTTCCATGAGGATTACCCTACTTTGGAGGAAGCGGCGGAGCAGTCCTATGCCGGTTTCCGTTTGGAGTCCGGAGTTGTCAATCCGGATACGGGTAAATCAGCGACGTCGGACGACGTATATTACACAAAAGATGAGTTTCGCGCTTTTATCCAGGAGAGCAGGGTGATGGGCGTGGATATCGTGCCCGAGTTTGATATGCCTGCGCACGCGCTGCCGTTTACCAGGGCGTTTCCGCAATATATGACGAAAAAAGCGGGCGGCGGTCATCGTTATTTGATCGAAGAAATCAACCTGGAGCAGGAGGGCGCGACAGAATGGGCGCAGGAAATATGGGCGGATTATTTTACAGGCGATAATCCTGTGTTTGATGAAGAGATGACCGTACATATTGGAACCGATGAGTATC